>CAXTSA010000005.1:0-27311 GCA_964246755.1 uncultured Acidobacteriaceae bacterium | reverse complement strand
GAAGGGTTGCACGGCATCGCGCGTTCCGGCTACGCGACGATGTTTCCGCAGGCCATCGGCATGGCGGCGACCTGGGATCGGGAGTTGCTCGGACAGGAAGGCGATGTGGTCTCGACCGAGGCGCGCGCGAAGTACAACCGCGCGATCTCAGAGGACAACCACGCGCGGTACTACGGGCTGACAGTCTGGTCGCCGAACATCAACATCTTTCGCGATCCACGCTGGGGGCGAGGGCAGGAGACGTACGGAGAAGACCCGTACCTGACCGGGACTTTGGGCAGCGCGTTTGTCAAAGGCCTGCAGGGAGGCGACCCGAAGTACTACAAGGCGATTGCGACGCCGAAGCACTTCGCCGTGCACTCGGGCCCGGAGAGTACGCGGCACAAGGCCGATGTCGATCCCTCGCCGTACGACCTGGAATCGACGTACTTCCCGGCGTTCCGCGCGGCGATCGTGGATGCGAAAGCGGACTCACTGATGTGCGCGTACAACGCGGTGGATGGCCTGCCGGCGTGCGCGAATACCACGCTGTTGCAGAAGACCCTGCGGGACGCATGGGGGTTCAAGGGCTTTGTCACGTCGGACTGCGGTGCGGTCGATGACTTCTATCACGGCCATAACACCTCGCCCGACGCGGAGCATGCCGCGGCTACCGCGGTGCTTGCCGGGACAGACACCAACTGCGGCGATACCTACAAAGCGCTGGTGGGGGCGGTGCACGACAAGCTGCTACCCGAGCGCGCGATCGATACGGCGGTGAAGCGGCTGTTCACGGCGCGCGTGGAGCTCGGCATGTTCGACCCCGAGAAAAGCGTGCCGTACCGGAGCATCCCGTTCAGTGAGGATGACAGCAACGCGCACCGCACGCTCGCCCTGAAAGCTGCTCGGGAAGCGATGGTGCTGCTGAAGAATGAGGGCGGCACGCTGCCGCTGAAATCCGGCGTACGGACGATTGCGGTCGTAGGGCCGAATGCGGCGTCGTTGGTCGCGCTCGAGGGCAATTACAACGCGATTGCGTCGCACCCCGTGCTGCCGGTGGACGGGATCGAGGCGCAGTTCGCGGGAGCCAAGGTGATCTACGCGCAGGGCGCGCCCTACACGGAGGGGATCGAGCTGCCCGCGCCACGCACGTTGTTCCACACCGCCGGCGGGACGGAGGGTTTAGCGGCCGAGTATTTCCCCAGCGCCGACCTGAGCGGCCCGGCGGCGCTCAAACGAACCGATGCGCAGATCGATTTCGACTGGCACCATGCGAGTCCCGTGCCGGGGCTGGGGCAGGACAGCTACTCGGTCCGCTGGAGCGGAACGCTGACGCCACCGAAGCCGGGTGACTACCAGTTCGGGCTCCGGATTGGACGCTGCGGCGACGACTGCGACGGCAAGGGAACGGATGAGCAGCGAAATACGGATGCGGTCGCGGTGATGGTGGACGGCAAACCGGTGGACGTGCGGAAGCACACGCCCGGCACCGACGGCTGGAACTCAATCATGCCGGAGCTCGATCTTCATTTCGCCGATACAAGGCCACATCCCATCACGATTGAGTTCCGGCATCGCGCCAGGACGACGCCGGGCGAGATTTCGCTGCGCTGGATGGCGCCGGTGGCCACGGAACTGGATGAGGCTGTGAATGCTGCCAAGCAGGCCGACGTGGTGATCGCATTCGCAGGTCTTACGTCGGAGCTCGAAGGTGAGGAAATGCCGGTGCACGTCGAGGGTTTCTCGGGCGGCGACCGCACCCGCATCGATTTGCCGGCGGTGCAGCGCAGGATGCTCGAAGCAGTGGGTGCTGCGTGCAAACAAAACGGCAAGCCGCTGGTGGTGGTGCTTGAAAACGGTAGCGCGCTCGCGGTGAACTGGGCCGAGGAGCATGCCAATGCGATTCTGGAAGCCTGGTACCCGGGCGAAGCCGGCGGTACGGCCATCGCTGAAACGCTGGCCGGCAAGAACAATCCAGGCGGCAAACTGCCGGTAACCTTCTACACCGGTGTCGGTGAGCTGCCCGCATTCGAGAACTACTCGATGCACAACCGGACCTACCGCTACTACACAGGCAAGCCGCTATACGGGTTTGGGTATGGGCTCAGCTACACGAAGTTCGCGTTCTCGGGGCTGAAACTCTCCGACGCGAGCTTGCAGGCTGGCCAGGGACTCACGGTCGAGGCCGAGGTCAAGAACACGGGAAGGCTTGAGGGTGACGAGGTGGCGGAAGTGTATCTGGTACCGCCGAAGACAGAAGTATCCCCCCATCGTCAGCTGATCGCCTTTGATCGCGTGCATCTCCGAGCGGGCGAGAGGAAACATCTGCGATTCCAACTCGATCCGCGCCAGTTGAGCGTGGTGGACGTAGGTGGGAAGCGGGCGATGATGGCAGGCGATTACGCGCTGTACCTAGGCGGCGGCCAGCCGGATCCGGCGACAGAGGCGGGCGGAGCGACGGGCCGGTTCACCATTACCGGCGAGCAGGATTTGCCGAAATAGGCGTCAACCGGCGAACAATGCGCGTCCAAGCGCAAGCGCCTGAGCAGCCTTGCTGCGCCCAGACAAACCCCGCGGAGTTTTGCAGTTCTCATCCGTCAAGGACAAAACAGGCAGCCTGCGTCCTCGCCCATAGCTTCGCTCCTGCCATAGTAGACGGACAGCTATCGTGACTGGTCTGATGAACGAGTGATTCAAAAACCAGCTGTGATGTTGCGGCAGGTTGTCCATTTCCTTTGAATACGCGACGCTGGTTGCACCAGGAATCAGCTCATGTGGAGGCAACGGATGCACTACCACCGGAACACCCGTTTGACCTTGCATCAGCGCATAGCGTTCGCGAAAAAACTCCTTGAGCAACGGGAGCCCGAAAACAGCGGTCAAGTGGGTTCGCCGGTATCGCGAGCACGGGCCGGAAGCGCTCGGCGACCCCTCTTCGCGCCCAGCCTCGATCCCGCGCGCGACCCCGTTCGGCCGATCGAGCAGGCTGTCCGGCTGCGCCGGACCGGGCTGAGGATCGCGGCTCAACTCGGCTTGAGCACCGTTACGGTGAGCCGCATCCTGCGCCGCGCCGGGCTGCACAAACTCGGCGCGCTCGATCCCCAACGCAGGCGGTGTGCTGTGAGCACAAGCGGCCCGGTGACCTGATCCACTTCGACACCAAGTGGCTGGCCCGCATTGCAAAGCCCGGCCACCGCGTCCATGGCGACCGCACACGCGAAATGCGCGGCGCGCGGGCTACGAGTTCCTCCACATGGCTATCGGCGACCACTCGCGGATCAGCTACGCCGCGATCCTACCGGATTAGACCTGCGCCTTGGCCGCCCGATTTGTCCACATGGCCAGGGCTCAGTTCTTCCGCTTGGCATGAGCTGCCGCCGCGTCCTGACCGACAACGGGCCTCGTTACCGCCACTGGCGCTTGCAAAAGCTGCTGCGCGGCGAGAACCTCCGTCAGCGCTTTACCGGGCCCTACACCCGCGCACCAACGACAAACCCGGGCCCCGGCGAACTTGCTCGCTAGGGTGGAAGGCCGAACGGTTCATCCAGACCGCCCTGCGCGAATGGGCCTACGGTGCAGCTACCAAAACTCAATCGAGCGCACCGAACAGCTCGACCTCTGGCTTCACGACTACAACTTCGACCCCCCATGCTGGCCTCGGACTCAAAACCCCAGCCTCCCGCGCAGGCCTGAACCGGAATAACCTGTTGGCGCTCCGCATTTAAACCGACTGACCGCTCTCTGCTGGTTTTTCGTCAAGAAATGCCAGATGCTACGAGTGTTCGTCCGACACACCTAGGAGCTTGTTGGAAAAGCTTCCCGTCTTGGTCTGATTACTTTGTCTGTTCGTCTATGGAATATGCGTGGAGACGAGCGGTTGCAGGGTGAGGTGTTCAGCTATGTGACGTTTGAGCAGCGTGTTACTCAGGACCGTCCGTGCGTGGTATTCGCAGTTTGACGGATGTGATTTTGCGTTCTCTGAGCGCGGTGTTCGACGAGATGTACGCTGCCTCCGGCCGGCCCTCGATCGCTCCCGAGCATCTGCTGCGTGCGCTGATGCTGCAGGCGTTTACTCAGTCCTTTCGGAGCGGCAGTTGGTCAAGCAGCTTGACTGCAACCTGCTGTTCCGCTGGTTCGATGCCCTTGGTATGGACGATGCGGTATGGAACCACGCGGTGTTCTCGAAGAACCGCGACCGGCTGCTCACCAGCGACGTGGCGCAGCAATTTATTGCCGAGGTGAACAAGCAGGCGAAGCGCTTCACGAGTGACGAGCACTCTACCGTCGATGGCACGCTGATGCAGGCGTGGGCCTCGTAGAAGAGCTTCCACAAGAAGGATGGGTGATGATGGCGCAAGCTTCCATGGCCAGAAGCGCTCGAACCACACGCATGAATCGACCACTGACCCGGACTCGCAGCTCTGTAAGAAGACTACGGCAAGGAGTCGCATCTGGCCTATCTCGGCCACGCGCTGCTTCACTCCACGCACGAAGACCTGTGTGGGACCCCGACGTGGAACCGCAACGGCCTGATCGCCGCCGCGATGGCCACCCGGGCCGATGGCTACGCGGAGCGCGAGGCCGCGCTGCTGCTGCTTCAGAGCAACAAAAGGGCAATTCACAGCGCGTCACAGTCGATGGAGACAAGGCCTACGACACGGAGGACTTCGGCGCGGCGGCGCTTCGCTCAACGTCACCGCGCGAGTGACCAGGAACGAGAAGGAACGACGCTCGAACCTCGACCGCAAGACAACCCGGCATTCCGGTTACGCGCTCAGACTGAGCCGGCGATGGCTGGTCGAGAAGAGCTTCGGAGGGCTGAAACAAACCGGCCCCATTCGCCAGGTGAAGCTGCGCGGACTGCATAAGGTGGACTGGACTTTCAAGTTCAGCTGCGCCGCTCACAACCTGATACGGCTGCCGAGGCTCTTCGCACAGCAAGCCCCTCAGTAGCAGCGCGCCTGAAACACCCTGTTGCCTGTTCAACCAGGCCCGTAGCCTCCAATGAAGCTTACAGAGTCCCCATGTCAAATAAACCTGCACACAAATATCTGCAATGCAGCACCATGACCATCGCTTGTTGATGTCGATGTGCGAAACAAGTGCTCGAATTTAGCAACTAAATACCCCACCGGAGATCATTTGAGATAGTCAAGCAGTGTTGTTGGCAGCACCTTTGCAGCCGCGGCCAGCACTGCAGAGTTGTGGGCTTCGGCTTGCGCGAGATTTTCCGCGGCGGTTGCATAGTCGATTCCAACCAGGTTGTTGGCTTGCGTGCTGAGCGTGATCGTCTCCTGGCCCAGGAAAGTCTCTTGCCCGGTCAGCTGATTGATGGTGTTGCCATACACGCCGTGTTGCGCAGACACGTAATTGAGTGAGGTGGTTACGGCTTCCGTGGCGCTCGCAATATCCGTGGATGAGCCGCTCTGGAGGGCGTTCGCAAGTTGGCTCAACGAATTTAACACGTTGGCAGACGAATTCGTGAAGAGTTGGTCTCCCGGGATGTTGACCTGCACCTGGAGGCTGGCGCCGACTTGCACCTGATTTACTCCGCTGCTGCCTTGATAGCTATAGCCGTTTGTCGAGTTCAAGTCCGCTACGAAGGCTTGGGAGGATGTTGCTGTTCCGGCAAAGACGGGAACGCCCTGGTAGGTTGTGTTCGCTTCCGAAACGACGCTCGCGAGAATGCCCTGTACCTGGGTGGCAATTGATTGCCGATTGCTGCCGGTATTTGTGCCGTTGGCGCCTTCCGTACCCAAGGTCACTGCCTGCGTGAGCAACGAAACAACGGATGTGAGCGCGGAATCCGCGATTTGGGCCTCCCCAAGAGCCGCACTCGCATTCTTGGTGTACTGGTCGACGTTGCTGCTCTCGGCTAGGTTCTGCACCATGACGGCGGACGCGGTCGGGTCATCGCCGGGCAGGCTGACTCTTTGGCCAGTGGACACTTGCTGCAACGCGGTCTGAAGAGAGCTTTCGCTTTGCTGGATGCCGGCGAGAATGTTGGGTTCAAAGTTGGAAGATACACGCATGTCAGTCAGGCTCCGGAAACCATATTGATAGTGTCGCCAAATAGGGTTTGAATTGTTTTGACCACCTCGGCTGCGGCCTCGTAGGCCTGCTGAAACCGGATGAGATTGGACGATTCTTCGTCGATTGAAACTCCGGACACAGCACTCTGCTGATTCGTCAGCTGGGTCAGGCTGGACTGGATTGCCGTGGCCTGGGTGTTCGCCTGAGATACAGCGTTACCGACGGAACTGACAAGAGCGGCAAAACTGGCGGTTGGGCTTAGACCACCTGGTAAAGGCGAGGCTTGTACCGCCGTAAGACTTGCTACGTTGCCATTGCTTCCCTGGGAACCATCGGAACTGGCTGCGAGGGAGCTACCGTCCACTCCCGGGGCCAGGGCGATTCCAGCTGCGGATCCGCTCGTCGTGGCGGGCAGGGTGAAGATGGGTGCGCCAGCATTACCCGCGAGGTTGTAGCCGCCGGCCTGGGCCGCGTTGAAGGCGTGCGCGAACCCGTTCGCCAGGAAATCCAGTTGCGATAGAAGGCCGGGAATGGCAATATCGCGGGCCTGCAGTAGTCCCCCGAGATCGCCTCCCGTGAGAGTTTTGGTAATCGGTGTGCCCTGGCCGTCCAGCACCTGGGTGAGCCCGTCGGTTCCGACGCTTGTCGAGAGCGCGAAGCTGCTATTTGCAACGACCAGAGGAGTTCCGGCGCCGGTGGTAATGGTATCGCCCTGCGGCGTCGTGGTCACTGCAATGTTGGTCAAAGCGGAAAGCTGCTGTTCGAGTTGCGATCGCTGGTCGAGAGCGGTGCCCCCGTTCTGCCCTTGTCCGGTCTGCTGAGCGACCTGCGTGTTGAGCGACGCAATTTGCTGGGCGAGGGAGTTGATCTTGGCCACGTCGCCGGAGACCTGGGTGTTCAGGCCGGTCTGGGTCGAAGTTAATCCAGCACTGGTTGTGTGGAATTGCTGGACAAGGTTCTGGGCACTGTCAATCGCGGTCTGACGCGTGGCTGCGTTGGATGGAGCCGAAGACAGTGCGGAAAGGCTGGTGAAAAAGGAAGAGAGTGCTGAACCCACGGTTCCGCTTGACCCGGAGAAGTATGTTTGGACAGAAGAAAGCACGCCGCTTTGCGCAGAAGCCGCTGACTGCGCTGTGGTTTGCTGCCCGATGCGCAGATCGAGGAGTTGATCCCGGACGCTTGTTACCCCGTTGATCAGAACGCCATTCCCCACTTGGACCCCGCCGCTGTTGGTCGCGGCCGCCGAAGACAGGTTCACGATCTCGCGCGTATACCCCGGTGTATTCGCGTTTGCGATGTTGTTGTTGCTTATTTCCAGAGCTACTTCCTGCGCTGCCAGCGCGCCGGTCGCAACGGAAAGTGCTGCATTGAGTCCGCCCATGTGCTCCCTCGACTACCCTTCCCAAGACCATGATTGGTGCCGCTCGCCACTGCCGTGCGCGAAAGCCACGCCGGTTTCCTGCATAGAGCTTTGCCCGTCGAGCGCCCGCAGCATGCGAAGCGACTCTCCGGAGTGATGAAGCAGGGCCGCATACTCCTTGTTCAGGCTGCACAGGGTTTGTGTTGCCTTGTGGAATCGCGAGTCCAGCTGCGGCGATGCGGTCGGCGAGTGGCCACGTGCGCGTAAATGAGACAAGGTCCAACGCAGGCTCGCGCTTTGCTCTCCTTGACGGCGTACGCTTTGTTCCAGAGAAATAAGAGCATTGTTGGCGATTGCGCCGATAGCCTGTCTCATCTCATCGGCGAGCGCGTCCATCTGCTGGACGCAGCGGCTCCACGCCTGCTCTCTCGTTTCCCATTCGGCTATGCTCGCCATTTTCCGAACTCCTCCGTAGGTGTTTCTAGGTGCTTTCGCTGATCATTGCGTCAGCGATCAAAGCCGGATCGAGCGAGTACTCGGCATTTGCTACTGCCTGACGCAGTGCTTCGACTTTTGCCTGTCGTGACTGCGCTGAAGCGAGAACCTGTGACGCCAACGAAGGTACGGACGGAAGACTTGAGGAGAGCGAGGCCGTGTCCTCGGGAACAGCTACCGCGCCCGAGCTCGACGGGCTTACCGCGGACTTTGCAGCTGCCCTATTTTCCAGCCCAATTCCTGTTACCGCTGCCGCTCCGAAAAGGTCGATTTGCATCATGCCTCCTTATTTGGAACGAGTGCCATATCGGCACTCTTCCTCATTTCGTTCAGGCCATGATGGTACATTTCTTCGCAGATGCACCGCTTGCGGTGCAGAAAACCTACTTTCGCGCTGGATCGATGGGTGAAATTGCCGATTTCTGGCCTTCGGCCGCCTCCAGATGCTCCGTGATCATCTTGGCGATGCCGATCCCTCCGGAGTTGACCAGGGTTCCGGCTAGCTGCTGCATCGCCATACCCATGAACTGTTCACTGGTGCCGTTATCTTCGTCACTGTCGCCGCCGGGGGCTGCGGCGAAGCTCTGCTCTGCCCCCTGAAGCCAGCTCCCGAGCAGGATGGATTCGAAATCCTTCCCGGCTTTCTCGATCTTGTTCCGGTCTTTCGACTCGCTGTTGCCCTGAGCCTGGCTGAGCAGCAGATCGCTTTGAGCGCGAGCGCCCGTGGAGCCGGCTGCGTACCCATTCACCCCTGAAACCTGCATGTCAGATCACCTCGAGATCGGCCTGGAGGCCGCCGGCGGACTTGATGGCCTGCAGAATCGCGACGATGTCATGCGAGGTTGCACCGATCGCATGCAGGCCGCGCATCAGTTCGTCGACGTTTGCGCCGTTGTCGAGCCGAATGGACTGCGCGGGCGGATCCTTGACGGCCAGCGTTGTTTCAGGGACGGTGCTGGTGGTTCCGTTGCTGAATGGGCCTGGCTGGGAGACAGCAATTGTCGTCGCCACTTCGATGGTGAGGCTGCCGTGCAGCAGCGAAACCGGAGAGAGTTTGACGTCGCCCCCCAGCACAATGGTTCCCGTGCGTTCGTTAACGATCACCTTGGCCGGCTCATGGAAGTTAATGGAGAGGTTTTGGACGCGCGAGATGAGGATCGGCACGGAAGGTTCTCCGGCCTCAGCCACGTCGACTGCGATTCTGCGGCTATCGACCGCTGTGGCGACCGGTTTACCCAGGCTCTTGTTGATGGCGTCCGCCGCGTCGCGGGCGGCGGTGAAGTCGTCGTTGCGCAGCAGCAGCGAAACGGTCCTGAAGCGCGAGAGATCGACCGAAGCGTCCCGCTCGACGATGGCGCCGTTGGGGATGCGCGCGGTGGTCGGCAGATTGACGGCGTGGACGTTGCCGGCAACGCTTTCCGAATAGCCGCCGAGCACGAGCGGTCCCTGAGCTTCAGCATAGACGCGCCCGTCGGGCCCTCGGAGGGAAGTAAGCAGGAGTACGCCGCCCTCAAGGCTCTTGGCGTCGCCGACAGAGGAGACGGTCAGGTCGATCTTCATGCCGGGGCTCGAAAAAGCGGGAAGCGTGGCGGTGACGAACACGGCGGCTACGTTTTTCACGACGACCTGTGCCGGGTTAATCTGCACGCCCATGCGCTGCAGGGTATTGGCGAGCGTCTGGACGGTGAAGAACGTTTGTTGGCGGTCGCCCGTGCCGCGCAGCCCGGCGACCAGCCCGTAGCCCACCAGCTGGTTGTCCCGGACGCCCTCGACATCCGTGATGTCGCGCAGCAGAACGGTGCGGTTTGGCGAAGCCGCCCAAGTCGGCAGGCCGGCGAGCAGCAGGAGGGAAGCACCGAGTGCGACACGGTATCGGAAAGGCGAAAGGGAAGGTCTACGCATGGCGATCAGAAACCGAAGAGCCACAGAACGGCTCGGGTAAGTGGGTTGGGAGAGCGGACACTGTCGGAGATGATGCCTTTGCCTTTCATCTCGATCTCGAGATTGGAGAGCGCGCTCGAGGCGATGCTGTTGGCCGAGGAGATGTCCCCAGGGCGAGCGACGCCGCGGATCACGAGGTTCTCATGCTGGTTGTTCATGAAGATTTGCCGTTCGGCTTCAACAACGAGATTGCCGTTGGGCAGCACGGCGATGACCTGGCCGGTGAGGCTCGTCGTGAAGGTCGTATTGGACGCGGTCTGTCCTTGTCCTTTGAGGGCCGTGTTGCTTTGAGCGTTCAGAAGAGGATTGGTTCCGTGGGTGGCGATGCCGCCAACCAGGCCTGAAATGCCGGAGGTGGTGGAGAACTGGCGCTGACTGTTGACCGATCCGCTCTGCGCGGCGGTGGTCTGGACGGAGACCTGAACGATCACCGTGTCGTTGAGATTGCGCGCCTTGTAATCAGAAGAGAGATCGGCGAGCGCGGCGCCGGGCGCCCAGAGGCTGCCAACCGAGCGCGCATCGGGCGCGGGGGCGTTTTCAAGCTGCAGCCGCTGGAGGTAGTCGGCGCGCAGCTCCGCCGGGTCCACCTTTTTTGGCTGCAATTTTTTCGGCAGCAGATCCGTGATCTCGGCCCCGGAGGCTCCGAGCGGCAAACTGCCGGCAAAGCACAGCAGGATCAACATGCAAAGCCAGGTTCGCCGCCGCATTACAAGCTCCCCCGTACGGTTGTTCCATCGATGATCGCGGCCTGGTACACGCGGCTGCGGGAGGGGCCTGTGACGCGAATCGTGGCTCCCACCGCGCCGGCTTGAAGGCAGGTGACCGGAATCCGGAGGTGCAGCATTCCGCTATCGATCAGCATGGAGGCATGCGCGCCGGTATGCAGAACGGGAGCTGGTTGCGCGGCTTGTGCGCGCTCCCGAAATACCGCAGCACTGGAAGCAGGCAAGTGCACCCATACATAAAAGGGCAGGCAGATGCTTTCAGACTGGCAGCGAAGGCGGATGCGACCCATGGCTGCGGTGGTATCTGCCTTAACGCCGCCGGAAATTGTTTGCGACGGAGCCGCCCAGCGCTCCAGCGGGCCGGCTTCGAGCGCTGGCGCCGGCTCTCGCGACGCGACCGTGGCCGGCAGCTCGAGCTGTTCGCCGGCGAGCTCCGGATGCATGGTGAGCACCGCGCTCGCTGCGTCCTCCAGGCGAATGGAGTAGGAAGGCGAGCCACTGGTCGCGTTGGCGGGGCAAGCTGCCGCTATAGTGACGAACAGAAGCAGCATGGCGAGTAGTGATTTCATCGTCCTGAATCCATCCTTTCCGGCGACCTGCGAGGCTGCCGCGCGGTGACCTGCTCGCGGTTACTGAGAAATCTGGTTGATCTGCTGCATCATTTCGTCGGCGGCTTTTACGACGCGCGAGTTGGACTCGTAGGAGCGCTGGGCCACGATCATCTGTACGAACTGGTCGACGACGCTGACGTTGGACTGCTCGAGCATTCCCTGCGACAAAGTGCCGAGCCCTTCGGTGCCGCCGGGCGAGCCGATGATCGGGTCGCCCGAAGCGGTCGTCTGCAGCGAAATGTTGTTGCCGGCGCTGTTCAGGCCGCCCGGGTTGGCAAAGAGAGCGAGCTGGATGACGCCGACCTGCTGGGCCTGCGTCTGGCCGGGCTGCGTCACGGTTACGGTGCCGTCGGCGCCGACCGTCACCGCGGTCGCGTCGGGCGGGATGGTGATTCCGGGCTGGAGCGGGTCGCCGTTCGCCGTTACGACATTGCCTTGCGCGTCAAGCTGGAACGAGCCGGAGCGAGTGTAGCCGGTCTGCCCGTTCGGCAGCAGGATCTGAAAGAATCCCTGTCCGGAGATGGCCAGGTCGAGTTGGTTACCCGTTTGCGACAGATTGCCCTGTGTTTGCAGGATCTCCGTCGAAGTCGGGCGCGAGCCGAGGCCGACCTGCAGTCCGGAGGCGACGGTGGTCTGCTGGGAAGCGGCTGAGCCGGGCGAGATCTCGTTCTGGTAGAGCAGGTCGGAAAACTGTACGCGTCGCTGCTGGAAACCGGCGGTGCTCGAGTTGGCCAGGTTGTTAGCGATGGCATCGAGGTTCATCTGTTGAGCATTCATGCCGCTGGCTGCTGTGTAGAGTGCGCGAATCATGGTGAGGGAAACTCCTTAAAAGTGCTTGACTAGCTGTTCACGCGCGGCAGGTCCTGCGCGGCGGTTTTGTTGAGCTCGGTATCGAACATGGAAAGTGCGTGCCGCATCGTCTCGGCGGAACGCTGGGCATCGATGAGTGCCACGACGGCCGTGACCGGGTTGACGTTCGAGCTTTCGAGCATTCCCTGGTTTACGGTCGACCCGGTAGCAGCTCTCTCGCTCGCTGCCGGGGCCGTGTAAAAGTTGTTGCCCGCGCCCGCGATCTCGGTTCCGGGCGCGAACTCAACCAGCTTCAAGCGGCCGGCCACGGCTCCGTTGGAGGAGATCGTGCCGTCGGGGCTGATTGAGACAGCGCCGGGCATCAGGCGAATCACGCCGCCCTGGCCGAGCACCGCTTCGCCGCTTCCCGTCGTGAGTTGGCCCTGTGCTGAGACCCGGAAAGCTCCGTTGCGTGTGTACTGGGTGCCGCTCGGGGTTTGCACCGCAAAATATCCCGGGCCCTCGATCGCGAAATCCATGCTGTTGCCGGTCGAGCTGAGAGAACCCTGCACGGGGTCCAGGCGGGTGGAGCCAAGCACGCCGTAGTTGTTCGTGACCTGGTTGAGCACCGAGCCGAGGCCGTGGTTCGCCGACTGAGCGAGCACGGAAGAGAACGAGCCTTGCCTCGCCCGGAAGCCTGCCGTGCTGGTGTTCGCGAGGTTGTTCGCGATTGCGTCTAGGGAATCGGTGCGCGCCATGAGCCCGGCGCAGGCCGCGTATAGTCCGCTGTCCATCGTGTGTTCCTCGCGTGTAGCAAGTGCACGGTGGATGCCAATCTTACTCGGCAAACATTGCCGGGTTTTCGCTCAATCTGTGCAGGATGGCCGCAGGACGGGGCCGATACACTCGCCTAGCGTGAGTTTTCCGTGAGAGAAGTAAGCCTGGGTGAGGAAATGCTTAGCAGCGCGACTGAGAAAAGAGCGACGGAGATTCCAAGCAGCGTTCGAGGAGGGGAGTCGCGGATCTATGCTTTACCGCGTAAGAAGTGCATACTCCGGCTGCTGGAGAGCAGTTCTTTTGGCGCAAGCGCTCGTTGTTTCGCTCAGGATGGCACCTTTTGTGAACGAATGAACCACTCCCCATACTTGGGGGAACTCTTATTGAGGGTGTCAGTGGTCCGACATCCACACCTGGTAGAAAGGCTTGCTTGTGAAGCCGATCAAACATTCTGAAGCTGAGGATGACACCTCTATGCAAGCAGTCAATGACTCAAGAAGTCAGGCTGTGTGACTCAGAAAAGTTGCGTCTCCCTGCGACCAGGCGTGCGCGGTGCGCAGAAGAGTGTTCCAGCGAGACGGCAAGGCCGGCGCCGCAATCACAGAGTGCAGATATTCGGGCAGGTGCCACGATGTCGCGAGCGCCTGTGCGGTCCAGCGAGCCACCTCTTCGAGGCCGAGTGGCATTTCCCAACTGAGCAATTCCGGCAATCTGGCTGCCTCATGTAACAGGCCGACGAGGTACGCCTCATTCGGACACATGCCCTCGGTATGCTCGGCAACGAGCCAGCAGGCGCAGGCTAGGGAGCGGCCATGCTCCCAAAACATGGACAGCTCCGACAGTTGAGCGCTGCTCTGTGCAACGCGTTCCACGGCATTGGCGCAAACGGCGTCCATCCAGGCTTCCGTGCCGAGAAGTGCAAGGCAGTCTTCCAGGCGGCTCGCAACAGCTCCCGCGTTCCACTCCGCGCCGCACTCTTCTCCCGCCCTGCGGAAGATCTCAAGGGTTGCGCCCAGGTCGTTAAGGATGATGCCGGAGGCGGCGCGCAGGTCCACCGAGCGCTCGCAGAGCAGCAGTTCAAGCTGGAGACGTGTGGCCAGCAAGGTAGGTACGGGAGGGAACAGCGTCACCTGCCGTTCCCGCTCAAAGGCATGAATCGCCGGAGCCAGAGGCCGCAGTGGCGGGCGGAAAGGAGCCGGATTGGGGAGAGTCATTCGCATACGCTCAACGCGTCCGACCCATCTATCGGCCACCTGGGTGCACGATTCTAGAGCAGTTTCCTGTTTTTCTCGTTTCTCTTTAAAGAAGAGGCTTGCGCGGGAAACGCCGGAAGCGAGCCGGTCTCCTCCGCCAGGTCGAAGACGCTATCTTGCGGAGCACCGTCGCCGGATCCGGAGCGAACCCACACTGTTTCTCCGGAACGCGCGAGCGAAACGGTCTCTGCTCCAAGCCGAACCGCCTGCTCGACGATGCTTTGCGCGGCTTCCAAACGGTTGAGCGCCGGCTCCGACGTACAACGGCGAGAGCCCATTCCATAGCCGGCATCTTTTTCGTGGCGCCCAAGCTGGAAGCTCCGGTGCGTTGCCGTAATGAAGCAGCCTTCCGCCCGCTGGCCGGTTATCCGCTCGAGCATCGCGAGCAGCCCGCGGTCGATGCGGTGCACGAACCCGACGACGATGCGCTCGGAGTCCGCGTGCACGGTCGCTGCCCCGTAACGCTGGGCCAGCATCTCCGGCAGCTTGAAGCCGGAGGGCAGCGGCGAGGGAGCTAGCGCGTAGTAGGCGCAGCCGTTCTCGATGGCGAGCGCACCGGCCAGCTCTTCCTCGGTGACGAGCGAAAGCTCAAGCAGCGCATGGCTAAGAGGGACGCCGGTGCGCTCGGCATGGGTCAGCGCGCGATGGAGGTCCGCCTCGGAAAGAATGCCCATCCGCAGGAGGCGCAGGCGATACGGCATGCGCGGCAATCGGGGCATGGTGTACTGCCGGGCTCGTCCGGGGCTGGCGAGCCATGCGTGGACCGCCGCCTGGAGGCAGCCTGGGCTGCACAACCAGGCGCCGTGGGGGGCAGGACCCTGGTCGCAATCGAGGAAGATTCCATCCTTGCGCAGCCAGCGGTGCTCCGCGGTGAAGCGGCGGCAGTTCGGGCCTTTGCAGAGGTGCACGGACACGCGGAGCCGGTCGCGGGCAAACGCGTTCAGCCGGCGTCTGAAAGCTGGACCGATTTCGGGCAGCATGGAGGTTAGAGCGCCACCGGCTGCAGCACTTCCGTGACGCGCACGCCGTAGTTGCCGTCCACGATCACGGCTTCGCCGCGCGCGATAACGCGCCCGTCCAGAATGAGCTCGACCGGTTCGTCGACTTCTCGGTCGAGCTCGACGACGGAGCCGCTGGCCAGGTCCATGACTTCGCGCAGGGAGAGCTGGCGCTGCCCGAAGCGCAGCGTGACGTTCAGCTCGACATCCATCACCAGGCCAAGATTGCCGCTCTTGATCCCCGATGCTTCGGCGGCCGCGGCTACACGGGCTAGTCGTAGCAGCCCTCGCTCGAGCGCTCCGTCCGCATGGAGCGCGATAAAGACCGGCAATCCGCCGACCGTCGAACAGGACAGCCAGGCGACCGCTTCCACGTCCTCGGGCAGCGAAACCTGCTCGCCGACATGCACGTGCACGCTGCCGTAGTGGGCGAAGAGAGCCGCAGCGAAGGGTTCTGCCGCGGACTGCAGTGCGCTCGTGAGCAGCAGCTGCGGGTCGCCCGCGTCCCCCGCAAGCAGTGCCGCGGCTTCGGCGCTGCAGGCGACGAAGCACTCCCCGTCGAGCGCGCCTTCAAAGCGCAGCGGCACCGCGACCCGGTCCGTGCCCGGCTGCTCCGGAGCCTCGGCGAGCTCCAATTCCTGCGCGATGCAGCCGGCCTTGCGGAACTGCTCGCCTAATGCCGGAGCCAGGATGCCGGCAAACTGCGCGTAGGCATCCTGAGTTTTTTTGTTTTCCATGCTCATGGTTCCACTCCCTCGTTCCAATCGCCCCCGCAAACGGGGTGTTACTCTTGCGCCCAGTTGGCCGGGGGCAGCGATGCAATCAGCTCCACGGCTTTGTTTTTTCCGCTGCGCACCGGTACAGCCTCGAAGAAATCCTTGTCCTCAAGCGCCAGACGGCCCGCCGCATCGACTGGCGCTCCCAGGCGAAACACGGAGCCGACCGCCAGAGCGGCCAGTTCGCGCACGGGAACGCGGACCTCCGGCAGACCTCCCGATAGGGTGAACTTGCAGTCGAGAATGCGCTCCTCCAGCGGCAGGCGGGGAAAATAGCGAACCGGTCCGCGCGCGGCCGTGGGGTCCGCTTTGATGTTGCGCACCAGATGACCGCCGACCGAAGCCGGAAAGGCAACGTGGAGCGAGCCGTTGGTGCCGGCCAGCCCTACTTCAAAGCGCACCAGCAGCACTTTTTCGGTTGGCGGGAACAGTTTGTGCACCATGGACGGGCGTACTGCCGAGCCCGGGGTGACGGAGACCCCGATCGGCTGCCAGGCTCGCTCGACCTGCTGCGCTATCAGTCCGACGATGCCCTGCACGATCTCCTCATCGATCTCCGTCAGCTCGCGCGCCTGCTCCGCGGTGCCGCCCGTGCCGCCGAGCAGCAGGTCGATCATGGTGTACAGCAGCGGCGAGTCCATTTCAAGCAGCATAGTGTGCGAAGCGGGAGCGAGCGCACAGGGCAGCACATACCCATTCGGCAGCAGGCTTGCGCGGTAGTCGTCCATCGAGAACTGCTCGAGCGAGTGGAGCTTTACTTCGAGCGCCGTGCCGAGATACACGTCGAGCGTGTTCATCAGATTGCGCGCCAGTGATTCGTGCAGTGTCTTGAGAGCGCGCGCGCTCTCGTTGGATAGCCGCCCCGCGGATCTGAAATTGCAGGGCTGCACAGTTCGTTGATCCCGCTCGCCTCCCCGGCGCTGGCTCGCTGTCATGGCTAGAGCATTTCTCCTATAGGTGTGTCTGGCAAAGCTTTGTTGCATGTGGCCTTTCGTGACGGAGGAGCCAGGCCGAGTATCGCTCGTTGGTCTACATTGGTAGGAGAAATGCTCACTGCACCCGTGCCGAGGCAGAGCCGGCCGCTATTCTATTGCGCACGCCGGGTATGGGCCGGCTCTCGATCTGGCTGAGTGCGACGCGCAGCTTGCCGAGAGCGACGTGGTGGATCTGCGAGACCCGCGACAGGGCGACGCCGACGACCTCCGCGACTTCCTTCATCGTCAGCTCTTCGCGGTAGTAGAGTGACAGGATGAGCTGTTCGCGCTCATTGAGCGCCGCAATGGCCCGTGTGAGATGGTGCTTCTGTTCCCCTTTAAGGCACAGGTCGAACGGGTTCTCATCGCGGCTTGGCGCGGACTCGATCAGGTCCTGCACTTCGCCGTTGTCACCGATCGGGGTGGACTGGCCGACGATCTGCAGGCTATCGATGGCGGTCATTGCGGTTTCCAGCTGGTCGAGCGAAATCTTCATCTCCATCGCGACCTCTTCTTTTTCAGCCGTGCGGCCCAGCGCGGCTTCTAGCCGCGTTTTGGTTTCGCTGATCTCCCGTGCTTTGCGGCGCATGCCGCGCGAGCCCCAGTCGAGGGTGCGCAGGCTGTCCAGGATGGCGCCGCGGATGCGAAAGCGGGCGAAGGTTTTGAACTGCGCGTTCCGGCTGCTGTCGAAGTTCTGGTATGCCTCGAGAAGGCCCAGCACTCCGGCGTTGACCAGATCCTCGAGCTGCACGCTCGAGGGCAGCCGCTCCCCAATGCGCGCCGCAATGAAATACACCTGCGGCAGTTCGTCCAGGATGAGTTGGTTCCGCTCGTCGATCACAGCATCGGGAACCGTCATCGATCGGTAGGCTGCGTGTGCTCCCATCATGCCCTCATGTCCTTCTCATTTCATTAACCAGCTACCAACTCAGCAAACCGCTCAACGAACCACTCCGACCGACTGCACGGACGTCATCGGCGGGATTTCCGTCGGCGCAATCACGACCAGCCTCGGCAGAAAAGGCTCCATGAGCCTGCGCAGATAAAACCGGCCGGGCGAGGCGCACAACAACACGGGCGGCGCGTCGCCGATTGCTTCTCCAAACGTTCCACGCAAACTATCAAGCACTTTTCGGGCCACACTTACCTGCAGCGCTCCACTGGTAATGTGCCCGGGCTGCGCGTTAGCCGCGCGCATGCATTCTTCTTCAAGCGTCGCATCGAGGGTGACCACCTTGAGCGCGCCTTTCTCATCGAGCAAAGGCCGGATGAGCGAACGCCCAAGCACGTGCCGTGCCGCCTCGACCAGCGCGATGGGGTTCTTGTTTGTCGTCGCGGTATCGACCAGCGATTCGAGAATGGAGCCGAGATCGCGGATGGACACCTGCTCCCGCAGGAGCTGCTGCAGGACTTTTTGCACCTCGCCGAGGGTCATCAGCTTGGGGATGAGCTCCTCGACCAGCTTGGGGTGCGAGTCGTTGAGCTTGTCGATCAAGCGCTTGGTTTCCCCGCGCGTCAGCAGCTCAAAGGCATTGCGCTTGATGAGTTCGGCCAGGTGCGCGGCCAGCACCGAGGTGGTATCGACCACGGCGTAGCCGGCGGCGATGGCCTGCGCCTGCAGTTCGGGCGCGATCCACTTTGCCGGCACATCGAAGGCAGGCTCGCGTGTGTCGATGCCAGGTAGTGCGAGTGCCTGCGGATCGGACGCGATGGCCAGCAGATGCCCGCGCTGGAGCTCGGCGCGCGCGATCTCGACGCCGCGCAGGTGCACGACATACTCGCCGCTCTTGAGCGAGAGATTGTCGGTGATGTGGATCGACGGCACGAGGAAGCCCAGCTGCTGCGCCAGATTTTTACGCAGCGCCTTGATGCGCGTCAGCAGCTGGCCGCCCTGCTTGGCGTCGACAAGCGAGACCAACCCCGCGCCGACCTCCAGCATGAGCTCGTCCAGCTTGAGGACTGCATCCATGGGGTCGGCAGCAGGTGCGCCCGCCACGCCCCCTTTGCCGAGCTGCGCCGGAATGGCCGCAACGTCATCGGCGTCTTCGAGCGACGGCTCCCCTTTCATGCGGTGCGCGACATACAGCAGAACGCCGCCAAGCGCGAAAAAAGCGAGCTTCGGCAGGCCGGGGATCAGCCCGAGCGCACACAGAACGCCGCCCGCGATCCGCAGCAGCCGAGGGCTCCCGAGGATCTGCCGGCTCACGTTGACGCCGAGTGAGTCCTTGCTGGCCGCACGCGTGACGACGATGCCGCCGGCTACCGAGACCAGCAGCGAAGGCAGGATCGCAACCAGTCCGTCGCCGACCGTCAGGATGGTGTAGGTCTTGAGCGCTTCAGCGAACGGGATGCCTTGCTGAAAAACGCCGATCAGGAAACCGGCGACGATATTGATCGCCATGATCATGATGGTCGCGAGCGAATCACGCTGGGAGAAGCGCGCCGCGCCGTCCATGGCGCCGCAGAACTCGGCCTCGCGCGAGACCGCTTCGCGGCGCTTGCGGGCCTGCTGCTCGTTGATAAGTCCTGCGTTAAGATCCGCGTCGATGGCCATCTGCTTGCCGGGCATGGCGTCGAGCGTGAAACGCGCCGTGACCTCGGCCGTGCGGACCGCGCCGTGGCTGATGACCAAGTACTGAATCGCGGTGAGCGCGAGGAACAGCACGAAGCCGACGATGTAGTTGCCGCCGACCACGAACTGGCCGAATGCCTCGATGACATGGCCGGCCGCGCTCGGTCCATCGCTGCCGTGCAGCAGGATGCGCCGCGTGCTTGCCAGGTCAAGCGACAGACGCATGAGCGTGAGCAGCAGCAGCAGGCTGGGGAAGACGGAGAACTGTACCGGCTTGAGGATCTGGATCGCGGTGAGCAGCACCAGTACCGAGGCCGTGATCGAAATGGTCAGCAGCAGGTCAAGCACGAAACCGGGCAGCGGCACCAGCATGACGAACAGCATGGCGACGGCCGCGAGCGGGACGATCCAGTCGCCGGAAGCGCGCATGAGTTGCGTGAGAGATCGTTTGGAAGCGGCTGGTTTCATGGCTGGATCGGTTCTCCTGAAGCATTGCGGGCGCGCCGGGCCGACTCCTGCGCGCGGACTTGCGCCTGCGCGCGAAAGACGATAACGAGGATGTCGGCGACGGCTTGATAGAGTGCCGACGGGATCGATTCGCCGACCTCGACGCTTTTGTAAAGCGCCTGCGCGAGAGGACGATTTTCCATCAGGGGAATGCCGTGCTCGGTCGCCAGCTCCTTGATTTGCTGGGCCAGCAGGTCGAGGCCTTTCGCGACGACGACGGGCGCGGCCATGGCTGTTTCATAGCGCAACGCGACCGCGTAATGGGTCGGATTTGTAACAACCACGGTTGCAGTTGCGGCGGCTTTGAGTGCATGGCGGCGGCGCATCTGCCTGCGCACCTTGCGCACCCTGGCCTTGATCGCGGGGTTGCCGTCTGTCTGCTTCATCTCATCTTTCACGTCCTGCTTCGACATCTTGAGGTCGCCTTCCATCTTGTGCCAGGTCAGCAGGTATTCAAGGCCCGACCAGAGCAGAAGCACCAGGCCGCACTTCCAGCCGATGGTGAGCGCGACGCCTCCGAGAAAGCTCGCGAACATGCGCGGCGTGTCGGCTGAGGCGTGGACGATCGGCGCCCAGTTGCCGCTGAGGGTACCGGCGCCGATCCACGCGATGGCCGCGAAGGGCAGAAGCGATTTGAGCAGGTTTGTCAGGCCCGCAACGGAAAAGATCTGGCCGATGCGCGAGGCAGGGTTCATGCGTTCGGGCTTGATCTGCAGCGCCTGGGGAGCGATGGTGAAGCCGCCCTGCGCCAGTTGCGCGGCAAGCGAAAGCAGCATTCCCATGCCCAGCACCGGGACGATCCAGCGGAGCACTTCAACCGCGGACCAGAACAGGATTGGATCGTTCGGCTCGATGCTGCCCCGGCTTGCGCAGTCCAGCAGTTCGCGGTAGAAGCCGGTCCAGTGCTGGGCGGCATCCTGCCCGAGCAGGCTGAGCGCCGCCACCACGCCGACGATCGCGAGCAGGCCTGGTAACTCGCGCGAGCGCACGACGCTGCCTTGTTCGCGGGCTTTGCGTCGTCGTTGCGGTGTGGCCTGTTCTGTTTTGCTTCCGTCCGCCATGGTGGTGAGCTTGCCTGTCGTGTGGAGTTATCGAGCGTAGTTACTGAACGTACTTACTGGGCGTACTTACCGAGCTAAGTGCAGCAGCCTTTCCGAAAGGTGGATGGAATTCAAGAACAATCCGCGGAACATATCGGGCCAGTATCTAAGTGTTGCGATCAGCACAAGCAAGCCCAGCAAACTCTTAATAGCCGGACCTAGCAGCATGACGGGCAGTTGGGGTGAGGCTTTTCCGAGCAGCCCGAGCACCAGATCGGCCAGGAAAGTCGCTGAAAGAACCGGCGCGGCAAGCTGTAGTCCGACAGCGAAAACGGATGCTCCGGCAGCCAGGCTGGTGCGAACGAAGGCCGGGCTAAGGTGGGCCGAGCCCGGCGGTAAATACGCGAAGCTCTCGCTGATCGCATGCAGGATCCACAGGTGCACATCGAGACGCAAAAAGATCAGCATGGCGAGCGCTTGGTGAAACGCCGCCATTACGGTCGACTCCGCCTGCGTTTGCGGGTCAAGGATGCTTATCAGCGAATAGCCCATCTGAATACTGAGGATCTGCCCCGCCATCTGCACCGCGTCGAACACGAGCGAGGTCGCGATGCCGATTGCCGCGCCTGTCAGCAGTTCTCCGAAGACCAGCAGCGGCCAGTGGCTGAGCGGGGCGGCTGGGAACTGTGGCGCAACCATGGGGTACAGCACGAACGAGAGGGCAAGCACCAGGCCGGCCTTGATGCGCGCGGGCAGCGCCTCGCTCGAGAAGAAAGGCGCGAACAGCATGAGCCCGGACAGGCGCACACCGATGAACAGGAATCCGCTGATGATGTTCAGAAACGGAATCGTGATCATTGCAGCACCTTGTGGAAGTCGCCGAGCATTTGGATCGTGTAGCCGGCGAGGTGGCGCCACATCCAGGGCATCAGGAAAAAGAGCGCGGCGCCGGTCGCAATCAGGCGCGGCACCGACGATAACGTCTGGTCCTGCAGCGAGGTGAGCACTTGCACGATGTTGACGACGAGGCTGACGACGATCGCAACGAGCAGCACTGGCGCCACCAGCAGGATAACCTCGGTCAGCATGCCGCGGCCGAGCGAGATGACCTGGTCTACGCCCATAAGCAGGCCCATAAGCACGCCCGTAAGTCCATTTGTAAGTGGGTCAATAAGTGCGCCGGGGTTATTCTCTGCTGCGCGGTCATTAGTTAAAGCTCCGCATGAGAGAGCCGATCAGCAAGTGCCAGCCGTCGACCATGAGGAACAGCAGCAGCTTGAGCGGCGTTGAAATGACAACCGGCGGAAGTTGCATCATGCCGACCGAGGTCGTGATGGACGCGACGACCATGTCGACGATAAGAAAGGGAAGAAACAGCACGGTGCCGATCTGGAACCCGGCCTTCAGTTCGGACAGGATGTAGGCCGGCAGCAGCACGCGAAACGAGAGTTCGTCGACCGAGCGCGGGCGCGGCTCCTTGGCGATTTCGAGGAACAACTCCGCATCCTTCTCGCGCACGTAATGCGCCATGAAGTGCCGCATGGGCTCGCCGGCCCTCGCGACCGCATCGAGCGGCGTGAGCTTACCCGCCTCGGCGGGCACGATGGAGTCGCGGTAGATGACCGCCCCGACCGGCTGCATGAGAAAGAAAGTGAGAATCATCGACAGCCCGATGAGGGTCTGGTTGGAAGGTGTCGTTTGTAGCCCCAGCGCCTGCCGCAGGAAGTGAAACACGATGAGCAGACGCGCGAACGGCGTGACACACATCAGCAGGGAAGGGATGAGCGTGAGCAGCGTGAGCAGAACGACGATGCTCCAGGACGCTGAGGAGCCGCCCAGACCGCTGATGCGGATGTCATTGCCGCCGGACTGGGCAACCGTGCTGCGGGGAGCCAGGGCAGCGATGAGGCTCACGCCGGCGGAAGAGAATGATGTCAGCGAAGCCCGCGATTGAGGCGCTCCTGGACCGCTGAGTGCTGGACCGCTGAGTGCTTGACCGCTGAGTGTAGGAGACCAGGCCCCCTGGGCAGCGGCAAACGAGGACACCGGCAAGGTTGCCGCGTGCATGCTGCCCCAGGGCAGCAGGAAAACCACGAGGAAGCACGCGAGGCTGCCGAAGCGACGCCGAAAGCGATGGAGGCCGATGCCGGCAAGGCTTGCCTTTCTCGTCGTCTCGTTCGGGGGCGGTTTTCTGTCCGGAGCAGGCTTTCTAGGCGCGGGTTCGCTGGTTGAGGTATCGATTTGCTCAAAGGCCGCGCTCGCTAACATGCGCAATTCGAGCAAGGCCGCAAAGCGGTCGGAAGGCGATACATCCTCGCTGGGGTGTTCGGCGTCTTGTTCGAGGTTGGACACGAGTTGGTGTTCTTTACGGGCCTCGCGTGGGTTCGGCAAAGCTGAGGAGGTATGCTGGCCTTCTGGCTCCACTGGGAAAAGCGCTCCCGACGACTCGTCCGGGCGGAGCTTGGGGAGATTTCGCAACCCCGGCTGAACTGCTTCGGACGTGGACTCCACAGGGTCCATCGACAAAGCCTTGGGGATTGCCGAATCGGTGCTAAGGCGAACGGCTGCTTGGCACGTTGCGCAAACAGTGCGCGCCGCCACGGACGGCTTCTTCTCCCGAGCGCGCTTCGGCAGCACTGGATTCGCTACTTTGACGGAAGCAGCTTTCGACTCTTTCAATGGGGCTATCGGCGTTTTCGCGGCCGACGCTTGAGGGCGTTTGCGCCTGCCTGTCTTTTCCTCCGGGACGGCTTGCGATTCGAGTGGAGCTTGCTCTTTTCGGGACTGCTGTTTGGACCTGGCGGCTAACGCGGGCTCGCGCTTTGAAGCGACTTCTCGCGTTGCGGTTTTGGCCGGCGGTTTGGCTGCGGGCTTGGCTGCCTTGGTTGCGCGCCGTGGTTTTGCGTTGACCTGCAGGTTTGCGGCTGGGGTTAAGGTCAAAGGTCCGCCACTGCCGCTGCTGGCGAGGAAGCAGATGCCGTCGATCTCCAGCAAGGCAACGAACTGCTTGTCCCCCAGTGCGACCTTTTCGACGAAACGCAACCGTCGAGAGGAGGCCCTGGTATTTCCGAGCGAAACGAGCAGCCGCATCACGCCGGAGAGAGCCTGCCACAGTGCAGAGGTCGCCGCGGAAGTGCGGGTGCGATGACTCGCCTTTTCCGCGCGGGGGCGTCCGAAGCCGAATCGTTCCAGCCCTGGCAGGGCATGCGCAAGGTAGCTCATGCGAGATCCGTGATTCGCGCGGCCAAACGCTCGCCCACGACCTCGAACTCTGTCCAGGCCATCAGCAGCCCGTTGACGCGCAAGGGAATGTCCATGCTCTGATGACAGCTGGTCTCGAGAATCGAACCCGCTCGAAGCTCCAGAAGCGAGCGGACCGTGAACTGGACCACCGGTACATCCAGGGCCAGCGTGCAAGGCAGCCATGGCAGCACCTCCGCCGGGCGGCGCGCGGGCACGTGGGGCAGGGAAGCGCCATCCCGGTTCTCGATCTCTGTCACTTGAAGGGCAGTGCTCATCAACGTCTCTCCCCGCGTCTAGCGCAAACACTTCAGCGACTCAGGTGAGGAGCGGAAGCGCTTACGCGGGGGGTGAGTGCAAGCCAGTGGCCAAAGAGCTTCGTGGAGAGTGGATTCCATTACGAAAGGTAGGGTGAGAACAACGGCAAGGTAGGGATTTTCGCGATTAGGGCTGAAGCGCTGCTCGCGCCCGGCAGGAAGGGCTCTCAATGCGCGGCGCGGAAACCGGCGGAGTGGCGGGTCCGCGAATAGCACGATGAGAAGCACATGAGAGCGGAACGATGTGCAAGCCGATCGGGAATGGGATCGGCTTACACGGTCGCGGTGACATCTCATGCCGGGCTCATCCTGCCACGGGATGCTCCGGGCACTCGCTTAGCCCTGGATCATCGCCAGCGTCGCCTGCGACACCTGGTTCAGCGTCGACACGACCTTGGCGTTGGCCTGGTACGACTGCTGCGCGACGATCATCTTCGAGAACTCGCTCGCTACATCGACGTTCGAGCCCTCGACCGAACCGCCAACGATGGTGGCCCGGCCGCCAGTTCCCGCAAGGCCGACCTGCGCCTGTCCGGAACCCGCCGTGACCTGGAATAGGTTGTTGCCGATCTGCTGTAGACCCTGCGTGTTCTCAACCGTAGCGACCGCAACCTGTCCGAGCGCGATGGTGGCGCCGTTCGAGAACGAGCCTTCGATAGTTCCGTCTTTCTCAACGCTGTAGTCATGCAGAGTGCCGGCCTGGCGCCCGTCCGATACCGTGTTGGCTGTTGCGGTGGCCAGACTTGTCTGCGTGACGGTGCTTCTCCCGCTCGAATCCCCAAGATTCCAGTTGATGTTCAGCGGGGCAGAGCCGTCCGCCAGTGGCGGCACAGCGATGCTGATGGAGCCAGGCTTGCCCCCCGCGATCACCGGAGACGTCAAATTGCCGCTCGAATCGAACGTGAGATTGCCGCTTGCCACGGTGGTATTCGGGCCGGCGGGAGGCGATGGAGGAGTCGACGGCGGAGTGAGCGTTGAGGTAGGCACCGTTACTTCGTAGCTCCAGCCGCTGGCAGTTCTCGTGTAATTGATCGTGAGTACCTGCTGCTCCCCGAGCGAATCGAAGGTGTTGATGATCGACGAAGGCGATGCCGTGGCGCCAACGGCTGTGTTCGCATCCAGGTTGATATCGGCATTGAACTCTGTCGTCGCGCTTGCAGGGCTGGTCAGGCCAGTACCGACATTAAGCGGCTGCAGCGCCGACGCGGTTTGCACCACGCCATTCTGCGCCGGGTAGCCCAGCACCAGCGAACCGTCGGGTGCTACGAGCTGGCCGGACTTGTTCGCGGTAAAGTCGCCGGCTCGCGAGTAAGCCACGGCGCCGTTGGTCTGCTGCACGACGAAGAACCCATCGCCGGAGAGCGCCATATTCGAAGAAATGTTTGTCGCGCTTGTGGGCCCATCCGTGAAATTCGATGTGGTCGACGCAGTTCTGACGCCTTGCCCGACCTGAACCGGGTCGAGCGCGCCGTTGGTAGCCCCGCTCTGTGCGAACAGATCGCTGAATGTCACGTTCTGGTCTTTATAGCCGTCGGTATTCGTATTGGCCAGGTTCGACGAAATGGCCTGGAGAGAGCTCTGGCTGGCGTTCAGCCCGGAGAGAGGAACGGCGAAAAATGACATTTACTTGCCTCCAAGAAGTGCGTTCAGGGTGTTGAGGTTGAGTGGCGTGGCGTTATTCGCGGCGGTGCTCGCGGCGTTCGGCGCAGCAGCATTCTGAGCGGCCAGCGCGGCGGCGAGCGCCGCCTGGCTGCCGGCGAGCGAAGCCCCGGCCTGTGATGGGTCGAGCGACGAGACGGTGCTTCCGGTGGCGCCCGGAAGCCCAGCCTCGGCCTGCGCCGATGCTGCGCCGGCGCTCCCGGCAGTGTGCGCGAGGTGCGGAGTCGCGCCGCTCTGGGTGCTGGGTGCGCTTGTGGTTGGTGTCAGCGCCGAGTTGATGCTGATCAGCTGATCGAGCTGGTTGAGCGAAATCATCTGGCCGACCATCGCGGTCGGATCCATGGGCTGCGTCGGGTCCTGGTTCTGCAGTTCCTGCACCAGCAGGTTGAGAAACGTCGTCCCCAGGTTGCCTGCTGAAAGGCTGTTGGTGTCACTGCTGCCCGATCCGCTGCCCGATCCCGTAGTCGCCTGTGCTTTCGCCTTGCCCTGCACGGCGCCGAAGAAAGGCGCTGCCGTTCCCGCTCCCCCTACTGCTGCTGCTGTCATGTCTGCCCCTTTTTTCGCTCACGCGATGATTGTTTTGAATACCTGCTGTTGGCTGCTGCTACGCCCGCACACTCAGGCGAGCGCCGTTCAGACTCTCGTTTGCTTCCGGAGAGGGGAGGCTTCCGTAGGCCGTCCCTCCGATGCGCTGCGGTGCAAACGCCGCTTCGTCGCTGCTTCGACTTCCCTTGGCGCCGCCTTGCGAGGACGCTTGCCGGCTCATGTCGCTCCCACTACCGCCTCCAGGGTTCCCTGCGCCGGTATCCCGCAACTCAACGCGCGCGGGCATGCCTAGATTGCTTCCAAGCTTTTCCTCGATGATGGGCAGGTGTACCGCAAGCGCCTTGCCCAAGGCTCCGTGGTCGAGCGAGATCTGCGCGGCCATTCCGGTTTGCGACATGGTGGTTGCGATGGAGATCGAGCCGAACTCCGCGGAATGCATGCCGACCCGCATCTCGGTCCCGCTCATGGTCTGGAGCACGCGGGCCGTGTTGATGGCTGGGGCGGGGGCGGAGGGACCCGACACGGAGGTCGCGACGATTGCGCTTCCCGCTTGCGCGCCTGCCGGGTTTGCCGGACTGGGTGAGTGCGCGGCGGTTGAGGCTGGGGTCGTCGCGAGCGTGAATGCCTGCGCGTCCGTCGCCGGAGATGGAGCCGGAGATACGGCTGGACTGCTCAGCGCGCCAGGTGCATTCGCAGCGGCGGCCGGATCGCCGGAGGAG
>CAXTSA010000004.1:0-28080 GCA_964246755.1 uncultured Acidobacteriaceae bacterium | reverse complement strand
GGGGTGTAGAGGCGGGTCTTGCGGATCATGCTCGGGCCTTTCCGGAACGCGCACTCGGGGGTATGGGCGAAATTGTAGCCTGCATGCGGGGCGCGGGGCCAAGCCCTACAATGAAGTGTTTCGGAGGGAGTGTGCGATGGGCGGCGAAGGGCTGGTTTCAGTGGGGCTGGTAAAGCAGATCGACACGGATATCGTGACGGCGATGAAGGCGCGCGAAAGCGGGCGCGTGGAGACGCTGCGGATGGTGAAGTCGGCGCTGAAGAACCGCGAGATTGAGAAGCGCGAGCCGCTCACCGAGGCCGAGGCACAGGCGGTGTTGACGACGCTGATCAAGCAGAGGCGCGAGTCGATCGAGCAGTTCACCAAGGGGAACCGGCCGGAGCTGGCGGAGAAGGAAGCGGGGGAGATCACAATGATTGAGGCGTACCTGCCGCAGGCTGTGGGCGCCTCGGAGTTGCAGCCGCTGATCGCGGGCGTGCTGGCGGAGTTGCAGGCCGGCGGGATGACGCTGGGTGCGAAATCCATGGGGCCCGCGATGAAGGCGGTGAATGACCGTATCAAGGAACTAGGCCTAAGGGCGGATGGGCGGCAGGTGAGTGAACTGGTGAAGGCTGGGCTGGCGGGGTAAATCAGTCTCTACGGGAATCGCAGCGTAGAGCTCCACGTGCAGACCATCGAGTGGCACTCGGCGTGGATTTTCCATCGAGAAAAGCCACACTCCGTATCTTCGTCAACACCTATCAACACCTAAAGGAGAAATGCTCTCGTTGTGAGCTGCGGAAACGCAGATGCTTTGACTACGCGGGCCGGTGAAGCTGGCCTGCTTCGCTCAAGATGACCCCGCCTTACGCCAACTCTGATGCTGCTTCAGCGTGCTTGCTGTCATAGTCGCCTATATGCTATTCGCGATCGAAGCGCTCCGGCCACCGTCGCGCGCCGTGGATGACGGCCAGCACCTCGACATAGCGTTTCCGCTCGACGTAGGCGACGATGTACGGCGTTCCATGTACGACGAGTTCCCGTGTGCCCTCGACTCGCCCGGGCCGGCCTTTGCTTGGGAACTCGCGGAGACCGTCGACTGCAGATTGAATGAGCCGCAGTTGGCCTTCGACCGACGCCGCGCTTTCTCGTGCGAGATAGTCGTAGATGGCTTCGAGGTCCGAAAGGGCAAGCGGCGTCCACCGGGGGTTCTCCCTCACTTGGGCGTTGCTTGCGCTTTGGCAATGAGCGCTTCAATGTGCGCATGAGCTACGTCACTGCTGACACTGAGCCCCCCATCCGCCTCACGCAAGCCTTCGCGAATGTGGTCGGAATGGTAGGCATGCAAGGCAAGGTAATGATCGATGGCCTGGTTCACGATATAGCTTCGGTCGCGATCCTGGACGGAAGCCAAGCGGCTGAGCGCCTCGACCTTGGCGGTGGGGATACGCAGACTGATGGTAGTGTTCGCGGAAGCCATAATTGCAATGTATCACGCTGTAGTGCGCTTGCCGAGACACATGGCAGGGCACTACCGGCGTGCAGGCAGGATGCGGACGAAGGTGCCTTCGGGCAGCTCGCCTTCCACCAGGTGTACGACCCCGTTCTTGACGAAACCGGTGACCTCGTTCGGCAGCTCGGGGGAGGCAAGCGGTAAGCTTGTCTGCCGGCGCGGAGGTGTGGCGCGTGCGACGGCGGCGCTTGAAGCGGGCTTCTCAACCGCTGTGCCGTTCGGGGGCTTAGGAGTGCTCGGAGTTGCAGAGCTGCCGCGGCCCATTCCGCGGTCCATTGCTTCGTTCGCGAGCCGGTCGGCTTCCTTGTTTTTGCCGCGCAGGACGTGCTGCATTTCGAAGCGTCCCAGCTTGGCGGCGCGGCGTTTCGCTTCCTCGTAGAGCGGCTTGAGATCGGGGCTTTTGACGCTGTACTGGCCTTTGATCTGCTTCACCATCAGCTCGGAGTCGGAAACCACGCGCAGCTCGCGGATGTTGTTGGCGAGCGCCCAGTCAAGGGCGGCGAGCAGGCCGGAGTACTCGGCGACGTTGTTGGTTTTGATGCCGAGGAACTCGCCCAACTCAGCGCGCGGCGCGCCATCTTCTCCCTGGATGAAGCCTCCGTATCCGGCCGGGCCGGGGTTGCCGCGCGAGCCGCCGTCGCAGAACGCTGTGACGCGGCCTCCATTCATTTCCTTTGTCATGGGAACCAGTGTACGAGCAGCGGAGAGAAGCCGGGAGCCGCTAGCTCGATCCCGGAGGCTTGCTTGCGAGCAGGCTGAGCAGCTCGCGAAGCTCGCCGCGCGCCTGCTCGACCAGTGCGCGGGCGCGCGCGCTATCGTCGGCCGGGGGCAGGGGCAGCTCTCGCTGCAGGCGAAGGTGCGCCGGAACCGCCGCTTGCTCGGCGAGCACACCTTTGGCGCCGGCGATGGTGTAGCCCTCGTCATGGAGCAGGCATTTGATGCGCAGCGCCATCTCCACATCGCGCTTGCGGTAGAGGCGCTGGCCGGTGCCGCTTTTGCCGGGGCGAAGCTCGGAAAACTCGGTCTGCCAGAAGCGCAGGACATAGGTGGGGACGCGACACAGCGCGGCGACCTCGCCGATGCGGAAGTAGAGCTTGTCAGGGATGGGCGGCGAGGCTGCGGCGGGACCGTCGCCCCCATGCACTCGAGGATGGATACCACCACGTTTGGCCATAGGGACGCGCCGGCGCGTTCACCGGCAGTATAGCGGGCTGCCGCATCGGCTGACTGGGTTTTCTTTGCGGGGCGCGCTGTATTTCTAGCCGACTTCCCGCAGGCGGATCGTCCGAGTTCGGCTCTGTGTGGCTTTTCTCGACGGAAAAGCCACAGGTGGACTTTTCGGTCTCTCCCCGGCTTCAGGAAAACGGCTAGAGGGGGAACAACGGGAGCACGCACGGCGTATCCTGATGGGCGAATCGCGAAAGGGAGAGGCGCATGCGGGCAAGGGAGCGAGCGGTCTGTGTGGGGGCGTTGGCGGGGATGGCGGTGCTGGCCGGCTGCTCGGTCCACGTTAACAAGGGCGGGGGCGACGGTGAGGACAAGGATGTTCGGATCCACACACCGTTCGGCGGCCTGCAGGTGCAGAAGAACCATGGCGGCGCGGCGGACACCGGGCTGCCCGCCTACCCGGGCGCGGTGCTTGAGCCGGACAAGAGCGGCGACGACAAGTCAGTGGATGTGCAGGTGGGCTTTGGCAAATGGCAGGTGCGGGTGCAGGTGGCAAACTACAGCACAGCTGACGAGCAGGCAAAGGTGCAGGAGTTCTACAAGAAAGCGCTGGGGCGCTACGGGGAGGTGTTGACCTGCCAGGGCGATGCAGCGGTGGGCAGCCCGGCGCGCACCGGGCAGGGGCTGACCTGCAGCGACAAGGACGACCGCGGCCGTGTGCATTCCGGCAGAGGCGACCGGGACCTGGAGCTGAAGGCCGGTTCTGAAAGCAGGCAGCACATTGTGGCTTTTGACAAGAAGGGCCGCCCCGGCACGCATTTTTCGCTGATCGCGCTGACACTGCCGCCGAAGAAGGGCGGCCAAGGCAGCGAAGAGTAGAAGCGGATTGACTGCCGGTCGCGGGCTGCTTGCCGGTCGCCTGTGTCAGACTAATGGCAGCCTGCATGACAACCCTGTGCCACAACTGCCGTAGTGCTGTGCCGGATGGGGCGGCGTTCTGCCCTGAGTGCGGCGCGCCGCAGCTGCGGGTGCGCGCCCGGGAGGCGCGCGACGCGGAGCCTGATGCCGCCGATGCGGCGCCGGTTCCGCGGCACGCCGGCGAGATCGCCTGGCCGGCGGCGGTCGAGTCCGCGGCCATTTACGCGGTGCCTGCGGGGCTGTTGCTTTCCTTTTTAGCGGTGCCGCTGCTCGACATGCTCTGGGTCATTCTGGGCTCCGTGTGGACGGTGCGCCGGTACCGACGCCGAGTACCGCGAGCGCCGGCGTTGACGCCTGAGCTGGGGGGCCGCATCGGGCTGGTGCTCGGGCTGTTTGCCGCGCTTGTGAGCACGGCAGCCGACGCGCTCACGCTTCTATTTGAGCGGTACGGCCTGCACCACGCCTCGGTTATTGATGCGCGGCTCTCGAGCGGCGTACAGGCGGGGATCGATCGCATCAACGCGAGTAATCCGGAGGCCGCCGCGCAGCTGCCGGGGCTGTTCCACTTCTGGCTTTCCGCCGAAGGCCGGGGCACGCTGCTTCTGCTGTCGGCGGCGACCTCCGCGGTCTCCATGCTGTTTTTCGCGTGGCTGGGCGGCCGCTACTCCGTCGGCTACCGCGGGCTGCGCCGGGGAAAGCAATAAGGGCTGCCCAACCGAGTTTGCGCTATGCTGAAGCGAGCCGACGCTCACCCAAAAGTCTATGACCGAAAACGCATCAAGCGCTCTCCAGACTGCTGTCAAACTACGCGAAAAGGGCCGCATTCTTTCCCCGTCCGAGATTGAGCGGACGCTGGTGCGGCTGGCTCACCAGGTCGTCGAGAAAAACCACGGCGGCGCGAATCTAGGACTGGTGGGTATCAAACGCCGCGGGGTTCCCCTGGCCCAGCGGCTGGGGGCTTTGATCGAGGGTATTGAGAAGCACCCGGTCGATGTCGGCGCGCTCGATATCGAGTTTTACCGCGACGACCTTTCCACCCACGACGTGCGCCCCGTGGTGCATGAAGCGGAGATCGGCTTCGATGTGAACGGGCGCGATATCGTGCTGGTGGATGATGTGCTTTACACCGGACGCACGACACGCGCCGCGCTCGATGCGCTGTTTCGTCACGGCCGTCCGAATCGCGTGCAGCTGCTGGTCCTGATTGATCGCGGCCACCGGGAGTTGCCGATCGAGGCGGGTTTTGTCGGCCGCGTGGTGCAAACCTCACGGCAGGAGATTATCGAGGTCAAGCTGCGCGAGATCGATGGGGAAGAACAGGTGTTGATTGTGGAGCGCGTGGCGGAGCCGGCGGCAGAAGCGGAAAGGCAGTAGCCGTTGGCCGCCTCGCTGTCCGCTCCCGAATCGCCGCGCGCGCGCGTGCCCGGCTCACTGCTGGGCGTCGAGGAGCTTTCCTTAGAAGATGTCAGCGCGCTTCTCCGGCTTGCCCTGGAGCTTGAAAGCGAAGACCCTCTGCTGCGCGCGCGGCGCCTTGCCAAGCGCCGGGTGGCGCTGCTGTTTTATGAGTCGAGCACGCGCACGCGCACCTCGTTTGAGCTCGCGGCCAAGGCGCTGGGCGCGGAGGCGATCATCCTGCGGCACGCGTCTTCAGGCTCTCCGTGGCTGCTGGAGCAGGCAACGGGGCTGCCCGTGTTGAACGCGGGCGACGGCATGCACCAGCATCCCTCGCAGGCACTGCTCGACCTGCGCACCCTGCTGCGGGTGCTATGCGGAGGCGCGACAGAGGTCGATGCGCAAACGCTGGCCGGCGTGACGATTACGATTTGCGGCGACATTCTGCACAGCCGCGTCGCGCGGTCGAATGCGCTGCTGCTGCCGCGCCTGGGCGCGCGCGTGCTACTGTGCGGGCCCGAGCCGCTGCTGCCGGAGGTTGCGGCTTCGATCGGCCCGGGCGTCGAGATCGCGCGCAGCTTCGACGGCGCGCTGGCGCGGTCCAGAGTGGTGATGATGCTGCGCATCCAGGCTGAGCGCCTGCTCGGGCTCGACCTTGACCTTGAAGCATACCGGCGGGAGTTTCAGCTGGACGAAGAGCGCATCGCGCGCCACCCGGAGCTGTGGGTGATGCACCCGGGGCCGATGATTCGCGGGCTTGAGATTGTGGATGCGGCGGCGGACGGGCCGCGCTCGCTGATAGAAGAGCAGGTGCGCCACGGAGTCGCGGTGCGGATGGCGCTGGTGGCGCGCGCGCTCGGCGCTGGGGGTGCTCGATGAACGCGAAGCCGCTGTTGATCGCGGGCGGGCGATTGATCGACCCGGCGAGCGGGATTGATGCTTTGCGCGACCTGCTGTTTGCGGATGGACGGGTCGCCGCGATCGGCAGCCCGGGTGCGCTGCGAGCGGAAGGTGCGGAGCGCGTCGATGCCACGGGGCTGGTGGTGGCGCCTGGGCTGATCGATATCCACGTGCACCTGCGCGAGCCGGGGCAGACGTGGAAAGAGACGATTGCAACCGGCACACGGGCGGCTGCGGCGGGTGGTTTTACCGCGATCTGCGCGATGCCGAATACCGTGCCCGTCATCGATACGCCGGAGTGGGCGCGGTGGCTACAAGCGCCGGAGCGTGGCGCCGTGATTCGGGTTTTTCCGATTGCGGCGGCGACGGTGGGCAGCATGGGCGAGGAGCTCACCGACTACAAAGCATTGCGCGATGGAGGTGCGGTTGCGGTGACGGACGATGGCAAGCCGATCGGCGTGGGCCCCGGAGGCGACGCCGCGATGCGCGATGCGTTGCGGGCTGCCTGGCGCGCGGGATTGCCTGTGGTGCAGCACGCGGAGGACACGCGCATGACCGTGGCTTGCAGCATGAACGCGGGCGCGCTGGCATTCCGCATGGGACTGCGCGGTATGCCGGTCGAGGCTGAGTCGAGCCTGGTGAAGCGCGACATCGCGCTGCTGCGTGAGCTGCGCGACAACGAGCACGTGGACGCGCACCTGCATGTTGCGCACCTGTCGACAAAGAAGGCGCTGGATGCTGTGCGCGCGGCCAGGCGTGAGGGCCTGCGCGTGACCTGCGAGGTGATGCCGCACCATTTCGTGCTGAACGAAACTGCCGTCGAGGGTTACAACACGCTTGCGAAGATGAACCCGCCGCTGCGCAGCGAAGCGGATCGGGCGGCGATGCTCGAAGGCCTGCTGGACGGCTCGGTGGACTGCATCGCGACGGACCATGCGCCGCATGCCGCGTATGAGAAGGAGCAGGAGTTTGAGCGGGCGCCGAACGGTATTACCGGCCTTGAAACCGCGCTGGGCCTGGCGCTGCGTGTGCTGTATGCCGAGCATGGATTGCCGCTCGCGCGCGTGCTGGCGCTGCTGTCGGCAGAGCCGGCGCGTGTGCTTTCACTTGAGGGCCGCGGTACGTTGGCAAAGGGCGCGTGGGCCGACGCGGTGATCTTTGACCCGGAGCAGGAGTGGATCTTTCGCGCGGGCGCGTCGCAGAGCCGGTCAAAGAACACGCCGTTCCATGGGTGGCCCATGGCGGGCCGGGTGCATGCGACGGTGAGTGAAGGCCGGGTCGCGTTTGCTGCGGAGTAGGGCAGGCGAGAGAGCGCCTGCAGCGCGGCGTCATCTCTTCGATAGCCTCGCTGAGTGGAGCCGTTCCTCCATCGAGCGCGTGACGATAGGGAAGTATGTCTGACGAGGAAAGCCCGGCCCAGAGCAGTACCGCTGCGTTTCGCTCGCACGACTTTCGCCTGTACCAGATGGCGCGTCTCGCGGTCGTGATCGGCGCCGAGGCGCAGGCGCTCGCGGTGTCCTGGCAGGTGTACCAGATTACGCATCGCGCTATCGACCTTGGCTACACCGGCCTCGCGCTGTTTCTTCCCGGGCTGCTTTTTCTGCTGCCCGCGGGCCACGTTGCCGATCGCTTCGACCGCAGGCAGGTGGTGCGGATCTGCTACGCGCTGCAGGCGGTGTGCACGGCTGTGCTGTTCTTCTTCGCGTGGACTGGGCTGCATCGTGTGACGCCGATCTACCTTGTGCTTTTCTTGGTTGGGACGGGGCGCGCGTTCAGCGGTCCTGCATCGTCCGCGCTGATCCCGAATCTTGTTCCAAAAGAGCACTTCGTCAACGCAGTGACATGGGGCGCCACAATCTTCCAGATCGCAACGATCTCGGGGCCCACGATCGGGGGCTTCTTGTACACGCTGCCTGCGCTTGGCGCAAAGTTCGCGCACGGCGCGGGCGGCGGCATCGTGTATCTGTTCACGCTCGCGACGCTTGTGTGGTATGTCGTGCTGATCAGCATGCTGCGGGTGAGGCCGGGCCGCATGGAACAGAAGTCGATCTCGAGTGATGTGCTGCTCGCCGGGGTGCGCTACGTGCTGCGTACGCAGGTACTGCTCGGGTCTATTTCGCTGGACTTGTTCGCGGTGCTGCTCGGCGGCTCGGTCGCGCTGCTGCCGATTTTCGCCGAAACCATTCTGCACACGGGCCCGCGCGGGCTGGGCCTGTTGCGCGCCGCGCCTGGAGTGGGCGCGCTCGCTGTGTCGCTGCTGCTTACATTTCGGCCGATTCGTAAGCAGGCGGGCGCGCGGATGCTGCTGTGCGTGGCGCTGTTCGGCGCGGCAACGGTGGTGTTCGGGTTGTCGCATTCGATCTGGCTGTCGCTGGTTGCTCTGTTGGTCACGGGCGCGGCCGACATGGTTTCGGTCGTGATCCGCTCTTCCATTTTGCAGCTGGCGACGCCGCCGGAAATGCGCGGGCGCGTGTCCGCGGTGAATTCGCTGTTTCTGGGTGCGTCCAATGAACTGGGCGAGTTTGAGAGCGGCATAACGGCGCAGTGGTTGGGCGCGGTGCGCGCGGTGGTGCTGGGCGGTGTCGGCTCGCTCGCGGTGACAGGCGCGTGGGCAGTGCGATTTCCGAATCTGCGCCGCGTCAATGCGCTGAGCGCGGAATCGCTGCTGCCCAAGTCGATCGAGGAGAATGCGGTCGATACGCAGACGCTTTGATCAGCCCGTTGTGCGCAGCCCGGCGGAGATGCCGTTGATGGTGCCGGCGATGGCGCGGTTCAACTCGGGCGTTGCGTCTCCGGCGCGCTTGCGTCGCAGCAGGTCCACCTGAATCAGCGAGAGCGGATCGACATAGGGATTGCGCAGGCGGATGGAGCGCGCCAGCACCTCGTTGTTCTCGAGCAGCTCCGTCTGGCCGGTCACGGCGAGCACGGCATCGAGTGTGCGCGTGTACTCGTCGCGGAACTTGCGGAACACGCGATCGCGCGCGGTTTCGTCGGGCATAAGCGAGGCGTACAGCGAGGCGATGCCGAGGTCGGCCTTCGCAAGCGCGACCTCCACGTTGCGGATCAGGTCGATGAACAACGGGAACTCGCGCATCATGGCCTGGAGACGCTCCGAACCGCCAGGTAGCCGCATGTACGCCGTAAGCGCGTGGCCCACGCCGAACCACCCGGGAATGAGCAAACGGCTTTGCGTCCAGCCGAAGACCCAGGGAATTGCGCGCAGGCTCTCGAAGGACCGCTTGCCGCCGCGTCGCGCAGGCCGCGAGCCGATCTTCGCGTGCTCCAGCTCGGCCATCGGGGTCGCGGTTTCGAAGAAGTCGAATACCTCGGGGTCATTGAGAATGCTTTCGCGATAGAAGGTGAACGCCGCTGCCGAAAGCGCCTCGAATGCCGCTTCCCACTCGGGCGTCAGCTCGCCGGTCTGGTGGCCGCCCGCGCGCAGATTTGGCCGTGCCAGCGCGTCGAGCGAGGCGGCGATCATCAGCTCGAGATTGCGCTCGGCCAGCACCGTGTCGCCGTACTTCCAGTTGAGTACTTCGCCCTGCTCCGTGATGCGAATGGCGCCATCGAAAGAGCGCAGCGGCTGCGCGTAGATGGCGCGATGCGTGGGGCCTCCTCCGCGGCCAACCGTGCCGCCGCGGCCGTGGAACAAGCGCAGCGTGATGCCTGCCTCATGCGCGACGCGGTGCAGCGCGCGGTGCGCACGGAAGATCTCCCACGTGCTTGAAAGCATGCCGCCATCCTTGTTCGAGTCGGAGTAACCGAGCATGACTTCCTGCACGTCGCCCCAGCTGCGCAGCAGTTCGCGGTACTCGGGGTCGGCCCATAGGTCGCGGCAGACAGCGGGCGCGTTGCGCAGGTCCTCGATGGACTCAAACAGCGGCACGGGCATCAGCCCTGGGTCGCGGCCCTCGGCTTTGGGGTTCACGCCGCCGAAGCGAGCGAGCCACAGCACCGCGAGCACATCCTCTTTTGTCGCGGCGCCGGAGATGACATAGGTCCGGATGGCCTCGGGGACCGCGCTTCGCTTGACTTCGGCGATTGCGCGAAACGTATCGAGCACGTCAAGCGTTTGCGGGCTGAAGGGCTTAGGAACCCCGCTGCGCGCGCCTTCGCCGCAGCCCGCGACGTCGTCGAGCGCCTGCGTGTGGAAGCGCGCGTGCTGGCGGATGTCGAGCGTGTGCAGATGGAGGCCGAAGGTCCTGGCCAGCAGTAACAGCGGGTCAACGAGCGTGCCGGCGAGCCGCTCGCCATGATTGCTGTAGAGACTGCGGCGGATGAGGCGCAGGTCCGAGAGAAGTTCGTCGGCGTCCGCGTACGCGGGCAGTGCCGCGAGGGCGGACTCGAGGGTGCCCGGCTCGCCTGCCGGAAGGTTGAGCGTGTTGGCAAGCCGCGCGCCGATGCAGGCTGCGAATCGGCGATAGTTTTCGAACTCGAAATGGGCGGCGAACCGATCGCTTTCGCCGCCCGCGCGAGTCACGTTCAGGTACTCACGGAGACGCGCCATGAGCTCATCGGTGACGGGAACCTGCTGCGAGGAGCTGGTAAGCAGGCTGATGAGTCTTTCGACGCTGGCCTGGTACTCCGCCAGCAGCCGCACGCGGGCATCGTGGATCGCGGTTAATGTAACCGAAGGTGTTACAAATGGGTTGCCGTCGCGATCGCCCCCGATCCACGAGCCGAAGGAAAGCAGCAGCGGCATCTCCGCGATGTCGATCGAGACGCCGTATTCGCTCTCAAGTGCGCTCGCGATTTCGGTGTAAAGAGGGGCGAGCGTAGAGAAGATGGAAACCTCGTAGTAGTCGAGGCCCATCTTGATTTCGTCGGAGACCGAAGGCTGGCGGCTGCGCACCTCATCGGTCTGCCACAAGGCTGTGATTTCGGCCGTGAGCTCGGCCTGCAATCGCTGCAGCTCGTCGTCAGCGAGGGGGATGCGGTCGAGCGACTGGAGCAGTTCGCCCATGCGTCGGCGCTTGAACAGCACGGACCGGCGCGCGATTTCCGTAGGGTGCGCTGTGAACACCGGCGTGATGGTGATCTTGCGGAGCTCGGCGAGCGCTTCGTCGACCGGGATGCCGGCGTTGCGCATGGCCCGCAGCGTGCCACGAAAAGAGCCGCGCTGCGCGCTTGCCGCCCCGCTGATTTGCGCTGAGGTGCGTCGGCGTTTGCGGTGGTTCGTCTCGGCCAGGTTTGTCAACTCGAAGTAAAACGCGAATGCGCGCGACAGCTGGTAGAGATCGTCTACCGGCAGCTGGCTGATGTTCAGCACGGTCTTTTGCAGATGCTGATCGGCTGCGTGGAGCGCACCCCCGGCCTGCTCTTCCCGCCGGCGAATCGCGTTCTGCCGCAGCGTCTCGACCTGCTCGAACAGGCGATCGCCGGCTTGCTCGCGCAGCACCTCACCGAGCAGCATGCCCAGTGAGCGCACATCGCGCCGCAGGGGCGCTTCCTTTTCCCCGGGAGCCTGCGTGAGCAGCTCCGCAAGGCGAGCGGTCCAGCTTTCCGGCTTCCACAGCGACGGCAGGGGATCCATGCCCTTGATTATGCCTGAATGGGCTTCCTTTTAAGATCGGCGCATCGGCGGTTTCCTCAGCCGAGGGCGCCCTGTTCTTCGACCTGGAGCATCAATTCTTCCCATTCGGCGTTGAGCGAGGCGTGTTCGGCGCGGAGCCGGTCGAGCTCGGCGGAAAGGCGCTGGGTCTGCTCCGCGTTGACGTAGTTCGCCATAGCGCTCTCGGTCACGGCAATGGCGGCCTCGCACCGGGGCACTTCTTCCTCGACGAACTGCAAGCGCTGCTCGATCTGCCGCAGCTTGATCGGGTTCAGCTTTTTCGCTCGCACGGGTCCATCGCCGTGTGCTGTGGGAGCCGGCGTGTTAGGCAGCGCCGGTTTTGCGAGTTCGCTTGGAGCGCCTGCGAGTTTGACGTCGACGACGCCGTTGGCACTGCCGAGGGCCTTTCGGTAGAGATAGTCTTCGTAGTTGCCTGGGTACACATGCACGTGTCCGTCCTCAACCTCAAAGACGCGGGTAGCGGTGCCGTCAATGAAGTATCGATCGTGGGAGACAAATATGACCGTGCCCTCGAAATGCTTGACCGCATCGAGCAGCACGTCTTTCGCGCGCATGTCGAGGTGATTGGTGGGCTCGTCGAGCAGCAGAAAATTCGCGGGGCTGACCAGAATCTTCGCGAGCGCATAGCGGTTGCGCTCGCCGCCCGAGAGCACCCCGAGCGGCTTGTAGACGTCATCGCCGGTAAACAGGAAGCAGCCCAGCAGCCCGCGCAGCTCCGCATCCGGTACGCGCGGCGCGATGCCGCTGATGTCATCCAGCATGCGCGCGGCGGGGTCCAGCACCTTGTACTGGTCCTGCGCGAAGAACTCCGGCAGAACATTGTGCCCGAGCTTGAGGGTGCCGCTGGTGGGCGGTTCCTGCGCGCTGAGCAGCCGCACCAAGGTCGACTTGCCGGCGCCGTTCGCGCCCACGAGCGCGATGCGGTCGCCGCGCTCGATAGTAAAGCCGACACCGCTCAAAACCTTTTTTGCGCCGTAATCCTTGTGCAGCTTTTCGACTTCGACGACGGTGCGTCCAGAGGCCTGCGGCTGGGGGAAGCTGAAGTGGATCGCGGCTTCCTCGTCAGGGATGACGATGCGCTCGATCTTCTCGAGCTCCTTGATGCGGCTCTGCACCTGCTTGGCCTTGGTGGCCTGGTAGCGAAAGCGGTTGATGAATGCTTCAAGGTCCTCGATGCGTTCGCGCTGGTTCTTGTATGCCGCTTCGAGCTGCGTTCTGCGCTCGGTTCGCTGCTGCTCGTACTTGGCGAAATTGCCGGTGTAGAAATGCAGTTTCTTGTTCCACACCTCCACGATCTTCGTCACGGTCGTGTCGATGAAGTAGCGGTCATGCGAGATCAGGATGAAGCCGTTCGCGTAGGTGCGCAGATAGGTCTCAAGCCAGTTGCGAGTCTCCAGGTCGAGATGATTGGTGGGCTCATCGAGCAGCAGCAGGTCGGGCTTTGCGAGCAGCAGCTTCGCAAGCGCGATGCGCATTTGCCAGCCGCCGGAAAACTCCTCGGTCTGCCGCGTCCAGTCCGACTTTGAGAAGCCCAGGCCGCCCAGTACCGCGCCTACCTGCGCGTCGAGCGCGTAACCGTCGTGCGAGCCGAACCGCGAGCCGAGTGTGGAGTAGCGCTCGGCAGCCGCGGCGTACTCCGCGGTCTCCGGGTCAAGCTCGGACAGCCTAGCGGATAGCGTTTCGAGCTCACGCTCCATCGCGTGCAGCTCGTCGAACACGCTGAGGCATTCCGAGAACACGGAGCGTCCGGAGAGAGTGAGGCCGTCCTGCGGCAGGTAGCCGATGTCTTTGCCGGAGAGTGGCCCGCGCACGCGCTGCAGGGCGCCGTAGTCGAGCGTATCGAGCCCGGCCAAGACTTTCATCAGCGTGGACTTGCCGGTGCCGTTCGCACCCACCAGCGCGGTGCGTTCCGCGTTGGTGATGAGCCAGTTGGCGTGCTCGAAAAGGAGTTTTTGGCCGAAGCGTTTGCCGGCATCTGCGAGTTGCAGCATACGGACGAGTTTACTAAAGCAGTTCTCGTATGGATGTAGAGGAGAAAGATTGGCTATGTGTGGCTTTTCTTGACGGAAAAGCCACGTCGGGTGCCGCTGGTCTCTCTATGTGTCAACGAGAACTGCTTGAGGGAGCGCCGGCTACGGTCGGGCCGCTCGCTTAATCTGCTGCTCCACTTCGGCGAGGGATTTGGGCGGCAGCACCGGCATGGCGCCGGACTGGCTTGCGACCCAGGCGCCCCAGCGGTTCGCTGCCTCGCTTTGCACGGCGAGCGAAGCGCCGAGCAGTCGATGGACGGCAAGCGCCGCGGTAAACGCATCGCCCGCGCCGACTGTATCGACGACTTCGGCTGCGACCCCGGAGTGGCGCACGGTCTGATCGCGCGTGACGAGCAGGCTGCCGTGCGCGCCCAGCGTTACCGCGACAAGCTCGACAGACGTGTGCGCCTCCAGCAGCCGGCGAGCGTCCGCCGTCAAGGCATGGGCGCGTTCCGCGTCATTGTCCTCGCGATACTCGGTGGCGGCGGCGAGCCCGGTGAGCGAGAGCAAGCGGGGCATTTCCCCGTCGTTGAGTTTGAGCAGCGTGGCCCTGGTGAGCGAGCGCTCGACTGCTTCCGCGGTGAAAAACGGCGCGCGCAGGTTCGCGTCGAAGATGCGCAGGCACTCCGGCCGGGTTGTCGCGAGAAATCCGTGGATGGTCTGTTCGGAGCGGGCGTCGCGCTGTGCGAGCGTGCCCCAGCAGACCGCATCGGCTCGGGCGGCCAGCTCGGCCCAGGCCGGCGTCAGCTCGAGCGCGTCCCAGGCGACGGGCGCGTGAATGGTGTACTGCGGCTGGCCGCCTTCGATCGTAACGGAGACCGAGCCGGTCGGGAGATGCCGGTCGACTTGGAGAAAGCGGGTGTCCACCTTCGCGGCGCCCGGCGCGCTCGCGAGTTGGGCACGCGCCGCTCGTCCCGGCTCGTCCTCGCCGAGCCGGCTGGCGACGATGCCGTGGACGCCGAGCCGCGAAGCCATGACGGCGAAGTTGGCCGGAGCGCCGCCCAGCCGCCTGCCTGCGGGCAACTCGTCCCATAGCAGTTCGCCGAGTCCCACAACAGCGAGGTCGCGCGCGGCTTTCACCACTGGGCACCGAGCGCTTGCCTGGCGTTGCCGGAGGGTGCGGATAAGAACTGCGCGAACGTGAGATAGACGCCGTTGGTCCAGCCGAACCCGATTACGTTCTGCTTGTATCCCGTGCTTACCACTACGTCCGCGTTGCTGCTCGCCACGTTGTATTTCTCGCGAATGGTGCCGTCGTGGGCGTAGCCGTTCTCGACCGTTTTGAGGAAGCGTTGCGCGACCGTGCGGGCGCCGGCGTTGTTACCGGCGCGTTCAAGGCCGGCAGCCGCGAAGTAGGTGGTGGGCGCCCAGCCGTAAGGCAGGTCCCACTGCACGCCGGATGTGGTGGTGCTCATAGCTACGCCGCCCGCCTTGAGAAACAGCGGGAGATGCGCGGAGACAGAGCTGGCTTGTGCCGGAGAGGCAGAGCCGGCCCACAAGGGATAGAAGGTCGCAATGTAGTTATAAGTGGATTGTCGGCGGGTTACATAGTTGTAGTCGAAGTAGAGTCCGCGTTGCGCATTCCATAGATACGTATCCATCGCAGCTTTCCGCGACGCGGCTTGAGCTTTCCATTTCGCAGCTTCGTCGGGCTTGTGTAAGTGGTTCGCCATCCACGCCAGGTCCAACTCGTACTTGTAGAGGAGAGCATTGAGGCAGACGGGCGCGAACTGTTGCGTAGAGCCCGAGAACGGGCCGAAGCGGAAGGTGGTGTCGAAGCCGGACTCGCGATCGGCGCGGTCGCCCTCATAGAAGGCACGGGAGAGCCATTTGTTGCCGACGTGCGCGCGGGCGCACACCTCTGAATGGCCGGGCGTGGAAGCTATGCTGCAACTTACCCTGCCGATCAAGGCGGCCTGCTCGGGCGAGGGAGTTGCACCGGCCGTAAGTTGCGGTCCATCCACGAGGTAGTTGGTTTTTTGTTGCGGGTGAGAGATCAACCAATGGATGATATCTGGATAGTACGTGCTGGCATCCGCCATTTCCGGCACCGGGCCTTCGCCCAGGTCGTGGTAGCGCGCGAGCCCTGTGTTCCCTGCCTGGTGCGCGGGCGTGAGCCACAGCGCGTGGTCGCGCACCGCGTAGCCGTAGGCATTTGCGAGCCAGGCGTCCTCGGTGGAGTGGGCATGCGCCGCGTTCGCGTCCGCGTCTATGTCCGCGTCTATGTCCGAGTCATACACCATGCGGATCATGCTGGAAAGCAGAGGTGGCTGCGAGCGCGTGAGGAAGTACGTGCGGTTGGCATTGAGCAGATTGCCGTAGTGCTCGATCTCGAAGAAGAAATTCTCGACCATGCCGCGGGCCAGGTCCCGGTTGCTGTGCAGGCGATTGTCGTGCAGCAGGCCTAGCAGGATGAAGTAGCTGTCCCAGCCGTACATCTCGTTGAAGCGACCGCCCGGAACGACATAGGGGTGCGGCAGATAGAGCAGGCCGGGCGTAGGGATATCGGACGGCATGAGCGCGCCGGGGTGATCGATGCGTTTGGGCAGGCGCTCCACGCGTATGCCGCAGGCCGCGCGCAGCGAACGGACGGCGGCGGGCTCGGGCAGTTCTGCAGGCGCGGGCAGGTAGAGCACGGGTGCGGTGTTGGTCTTCGGGTCGACGAGCGATTTGCACTCGGTCATGGAGCGTTGTAGCTGGCTCCAGGAAGCGTGAACATATTGCTCGATCGGAATCAGTGCCGGCGCCGTTGCCTGTGCGGGCAAGCCGGGCGGCAGCAGAAGCAGACCCGCGAAGACCGTGGATGCAATGGCTCGGACGCGCCGTGATGCTCGAAGGTAGGTGGGGAGAGCTCGCATGCAGAGTGACTGCTCCTTACCGGGCGATGGTAAACCACTGCGACGGGAGCTGTTTCGAGCCTGCGGAGTAGCTGCGCCTGCCGAGAAGCAGTGCCCGCAGGAAGCAGTGCCCGTATACTGAAGCCCCATGCATCTCGAGCGTATTCTTGCGAAAACCCGCGCCACTGTCGCCGAGCGCAAACTGCGTACGCCGCTTGCGGAGCTCGAGGCGATGGCCACGGGCCACGCGCCGCGGGGCTTCGCGCGCGCCCTGCGAGCACGAGCATTCGACGGTCCGGCGATCCTTGCGGAGATCAAAAAGGCTTCGCCTTCCAAAGGCCTTATCCGCCCGGAGTTCGACGTTCTGACGCTGGCGCGGCAGCTCCGCGCGGGTGGCGCTGCGGCGCTGTCGGTGCTGACCGACGAGCCTTTTTTTGAGGGCAGCCTGGAATACCTGGAGCAGGCCTCGGAGATGAGCGGCCTGCCGTGCCTGCGGAAGGATTTCATCGTGGATGCATACCAGATTCCTGAATCGCGCGCGCACGGCGCCGATGCGATCCTGCTGATCGCCGCCGCTCTGAGCGATGCGGAGCTTGAGCAGTTCACCGAGCAGGCGCCCGCCCACGAGCGCGGCGGACTATGCGAGGTAGACACCGCCGCGGAGCTCGCGCGCGTGCGCGATCTGGGCTGCGATGCCTACGGCGTGAACAACCGCGACCTGGCGAGCTTTGAAGTGCGGCTTGAGACCTCACTGGAGCTTGCCCCCGACCTGCCGGAGGGAGCTGTGCACATTGCGGAAAGCGGCATCGGCTCGCGGGCCGATATCGACATGCTGCGCGAGGCGGGCTTTCACGCGTTTCTGATCGGCGAAGCGCTGATGCGTGCGCCCGATCCCGGTGCGGCGCTGGCCGAGTGGCTTGAGCCTGCCGGAGCGAGATAACCGCGTATGTGGGTGAAAATCTGCGCCAATACCAACCTCCTCGACGCGCAAATGGCCGTGGACGCAGGGGCGGATGCGCTGGGGTTTGTGTTTGCGCCGAGCCCGCGGCAGGTGACGCCGGCGCAGGTCGCGGCGATCACTGCGCATCTGCCCGAGCGCATCGAGCGCTACGGGGTCTTTGTCCATCCGACGCTGGAGCAAGTGATCGAAACGGTCGAAGAGGCCGGCCTGAGCGGAGTGCAGTTGCACACGACCGACGACCGTACGCTGGCAATGCGCCTGCGAGAGCACTTCAGCTCGATCGGGGGCCGCAAGCGCCTGGGCATCCTTCGGGTGCTGCACTTTCCCCCTGCGGGCGCGAACTTCGCCGGGCAGCTGGGTGAGCTTGGGGCAGACCACTCGATCGACGCGGCCCTGATTGACTCCCGCATCCCAACGGCGGAGGGCGGCACGGGGCTGCGATTCGACTGGACGGAGGCGAGCGGTTCCTTTCTCAGCGCCGCGCCGCATCTGCGGCTGGTCGTCGCCGGAGGCTTGTCGCCTGACAACGTCGCCGAGGCGATCGCGACGCTGCGCCCCTGGGGCGTGGACGTGGTGACTGGAGTGGAGGCCTCTCCGGGACGCAAGGATCCAGCCAAGGTGCGCGCCTTTGTGGAGCGAGCGCGAGCCACGGCCCGCGCTCTCGCTGTGCCGGCACCTGTGCGCGCCTAGGCTGCCTGACTCTATGCTCCGGACTGCCTCCCATCCCGGGGCGGCGGACGGCGCCGTCGATTGATGGCGCGGAGGTCCACGGTGCGCCCGCGTGAACTCCGCTGCCTGCTCCAGGCATCTCAGGGCACATGCACGCATCCGCTGGCCACAAAGGGCGATCCCGTCACGCAGACCCGTTGACCGAGCCGATTACCGACCCCGTCGAGTCGGCCCACGCGGCCGGCCTTCGCTATGTCTCCGACACGAAGCCCGGCATCCACCGCCAGAAGTGGCGCAAGGCTTTCCGCTACACCGACCCTGATGGCGCGCCGGTGCGCGACGAGAAAACGCTGGCCCGCATCAAGTCGCTCGTCATCCCGCCCGCGTGGAATGACGTCTGGATCTCGACGCATGCGAACGGGCATTTACAGGCCACCGGCCGCGACGCGAAGGGCCGCAAGCAGAGCCGCTACCACCCGCGCTGGCGCGAGGTGCGCGACGAGTCGAAGTATGAGCGGATGACGCACTTCGCCGATGCGCTGCCGGTAATCCGGGAACGCGTGAACCACGACCTGGCGCTGCCCGGCCTGCCCCGGCACAAGGTGTTGGCCACCATCGTGAGCCTGATGGAGGCGACGCTGATTCGCGTCGGCAATGCCGAGTACGCCCGCGACAACAAGTCCTACGGCCTGACCACCATGCGCAACCGCCACGTGGACGTGCACGGCTCGACGATCACGTTCACCTTCCAGGGCAAGAGCCGCGTCCATCACACCATCAACCTGCAGGATCGTCGCCTGGCCGGCATCATCAAACGCTGCTCCGACATCCCGGGCTACGAGCTCTTCCAATACCTGGACGGGGACGGCGAGCGGCACAGCATTGACTCGGCCGACGTAAATGAATACCTGCACGAGATCACCGGCGAACACTTTACCGCGAAGGACTTCCGCACCTGGGCCGGCTCCGTGCTGGCCTCGGCCATGCTGCGCGAGTTTGAGCCCTTCAGCACCGCGACCGAGGCCAAGAAGAATATCGTTCAGGCGATCGCCGCTGTTGCCTCCCGGCTCGGAAATACCCCCTCGGTGTGCCGCAAGTGCTACGTGCATCCAGCGGTGATTGAGGCATACCTCGGCGGCATGTCGACCGAAGCGGCAAAGCAGAAGCTGGATGAGGAGATCGCCGAGCACACCACTGCCCTGCGCCATGAGGAGCAATCGCTGGTTGACCTGCTCCAGCAGCGCTTGCTGCTTGAGAAATAGAGGCAGCGCCGGCAACAGAATGATGCCGGGAATTGAGCAAACCCTCTCACCCGGCGTACCCTAGAAGCACGCGAGGACGCCTATGGGTACTGTTGTGGAGCCACCTGTTCGGAAAGAGAAGCAAACCACGCCGGGCCGGTTTGGGGCTTATGGCGGCCGGTATGTTCCGGAAACTCTGATGGCAGCGCTCGAAGAGCTGGAAGCAGCCTACGCCGCAGCCCAGGGTGACCCGTTGTTCAGCGCGGAGCTTGACGAACTGCTGGCGAACTACGCCGGGCGGCCTACGCCCTTGTACCTGGCCAAGCGCATGAGCGAGGAACTGGGCGGGGCGCGTATCTATCTCAAACGCGAAGACCTGCTCCACACCGGCGCGCACAAGATCAACAACTGCATTCGACAGGGGCTGCTTGCGCGGCGCATGGGCAAGCGGCGCATCATCGCCGAGACCGGCGCGGGCCAGCACGGGGTCGCCACCGCAACCGTGTGCGCGCTGTTCGGCATGGAGTGCGTGATCTACATGGGCGAGGAGGACATGCGTCGGCAGGAGCTGAACGTGTATCGCATGCGCCTGCTGGGGGCTGAGGTGCGCGGGGTTTCAGCTGGCCAGAAGACCCTGAAAGACGCGATCAACGAGGCCATGCGCGACTGGGTCACGAACGTCCGCACGACGCACTACCTGCTGGGCAGCGTGCTGGGGGCGCACCCGTATCCGACGATGGTGCGCGACTTTCACCGGGTGATCGGCAAAGAGGCGCGGCGGCAGATGCTGGAGCGTGAGGGTCGTTTGCCTTCCGCGATCGTCGCATGTGTGGGTGGCGGATCGAACGCGATCGGCGCGTTTTATGAGTTCATCCCCGACAAGAACGTCCGTCTGATCGGCGTGGAAGCAGGCGGGCGCGGCCTGGGGCTGGGCGAGCATGCGGCGCGGTTCCGTGGCGGTTCGCCCGGCGTGCTGCAGGGGACCTACTCTTACGTATTGCAGGATGAGGCCGGGCAGATTGTCCCGACGCACTCAGTCTCAGCCGGGCTCGACTACCCGTCGGTCGGCCCGGAGCATGCGGCGCTGAACGACGCCGCGCGTGCCGAGTACGTCAGCTGCAGCGATGACGACGCGCTCAAAGCCACGGTCGCGCTCTCGCGAACCGAGGGCATCATCCCGGCGCTGGAAAGCGCGCACGCAGTCGCGGAAGCGATGCGGATCGCACCGGGCATGAGTCCGCAGGACATCCTGCTGGTGAATCTATCCGGGCGCGGCGACAAGGATCTCGGCATCCTGACCCGCGAGCTGAAGTTGCAGGGGGCCTGAGGGCGGATGGCGATACACTTTGAGCACAATCCAGGGATCGTCGCCTACCTGACAGTGGGCGACCCTGATCTGCAAGCGACGCATGCGATTGCGCTGGCGGCTATCGATGCCGGCGCGGATATTCTGGAGCTGGGCGTGCCGTTCTCAGACCCGGTAGCGGACGGGCCTGTGATCCAGCGAGCCAGCGAGCGCGCTGTCGGTCGCGGTGTCACGCTGGCCCACGTGCTCAAGCTGGCCGCGGAGTTGCGCGAGGAGCGTCCGGAGGCTGGCCTCGTCATCTTTTCCTATCTGAATCCGGTGCTGCAGTACGGCATGGAGCGCTTCTGCGCGGCCTGTGCCAAGGCAGGCGTGGACGGCGTGCTGCTTACCGACATGATCGTCGAAGAAGCCGACCAGTACCTCAAGCTGATGCGTATCTACGGCCTCGCTCCCATCTTCCTTGCCGCGCCCACCAGTCCGGATGCGCGTTTGAAACGCATCGGGGAAAGTTCGCGCGGATTTGTCTACGCCATTTCACGCGTGGGTATCACGGGTGCGCAGCAGTCGATGACCGGCGACGCCGAACAGCTTGTGACGCGCCTGCGCAGGTTTACCAAGCTGCCCATCGCGGTAGGCTTTGGCGTTTCGACTGCGGAGCATGTGGAGCAGGTGGGCCGGTTCGCGGATGCGGCGGTGGTGGGCTCGGCGCTGGTGTCGATTATCGAGTCCAGCAGCCGCGAAATCGCGCCGCAGGCGGTTGCGCGATTTATCGGGGGCCTGCGCCCCGCCGCGGCGCTCGCCCGTTAGTAATTAGTTACTCCTTCTTGAACGCTGGAACGCTCTTCAGGAACTCCGCGCGCTCGGCATGCGCTCCCATTCCATCGGTGTGAGGAATCAATGGACATTGCAGCCTGGCGTCTCAAGATCGACGAACTGGACCGGCAGATCGTGGCTTTGATCTCTGAGCGCGCGCTTGCCGCGCAGGCGATCGGCCGCTTGAAGAAATCGAGCACCCTGCCTGTATACGAACCCAACCGCGAAGCCGTGATCTTCGCCAACGTGCGCGAGGCCAACAAGGGTCCGCTGCCCGACATCGAGCTGACGCATATTTATGAGCGGCTGATCGACGTGATGCGCGCGCTGCAGCAGGATGAGCTCGCGTCAGAACGCGCCAGGGCCGCAGAAGCAGAAGAGGAAGGTTCGCGATGATCGTAGCGATGCAGGAGGGCGCGAGCGCCGCGCAGATTGAGCATGTGATGGAGCGCCTGGTCGAGGATGGCTTCAAGGTGCACCGGACGACGGGGGCGACCCAGACGATCCTCGCCGGGGTGGGCCGTCCGGACTCCTTCGACGTAACCGAGTACGAGGTGCTGGACGGCGTTGCCGAGGCGTACCGGATTTCGTCGCCATACAAGCTCGCCGGGCGCAATTTCGCTCCGGAGGGCACTGTGGTGCGCTTTCCAAACGGCGTGACGGTCGGCGGCGATGAAGTGGTGATTATGGCCGGGCCATGCGCGGTGGAGAGCCGCGAGCAGTTGTTTGCCTCGGCCGCGATCGTCAAAGCGGCGGGCGCGCAGTTTCTTCGCGGAGGCGCGTTCAAGCCCCGCAGCTCGCCTTACTCGTTTCAGGGGATGGGCCTCGACGGCCTGAAGCTGCTGCGCGAAGCCGGTGACAAAATGGGACTGCTCATCATTACCGAAGTCATGGAGATTGCGCAGATTAACTCCCTTTTGCCGTATGTGGACTGTTATCAAGTAGGTGCGCGCAATATGCAGAACTTCAATCTGCTGCGCGAACTGGGGCAGGTACGCAAGCCGGTTCTGCTGAAACGCGGCCCGGCGGCGACGGTGGAGGAGCTGCTGCTGTCGAGCGAGTACATACTCTCAGGCGGCAATTATGACGTGATGCTGTGCGAGCGGGGGATCAAGACGTTTGAAACGTACACGCGAAACACGATGGATGTGTCGGCCATTCCGGTGGTGAAGAAGCTGTCGCACCTGCCCATTCTCGGCGACCCCTCGCACGGCTGCGGGCGGCGCGACCTGGTGCCCGCGATGGCGCGCGCGGCGGTCGCGGCCGGGGCGGACGGGCTGCTGATCGAGGTACACCCAAACCCGGAAAAGGCTGTTTCCGACGGAGCGCAAACGCTGTACCCGGAGCAGTTCGAAAAGCTGATGGCGGAGCTGCGGGCCATTGCGCCCGCTCTAGGGCGCACCATGGCCCCCCTGGGGCACAGGTTTGCGGGCTAGGGACGAAGAAAAAGGAGCGGCATGCATACGGAGCTGGACAAGCGGGTGGTGAGTCAGTTTGGCACAGGGATTCGCCGGGTTGCGATTTTCGGCACCGGCCTGATCGGAGCATCGATCGGATTGGCGCTACGGGAGTCGGGCTACGGAGGCGCGATCCTGGGGTGGGACCCTGACAAGGCAGAGCTCGCCGCAGCGCGCGCGCGTGGCGCCGTCGACCCCGCGGTCGCGGGCGAGGCCGATGATGACCCGTTTGTCTGCGCGCTGGCGGCCGATGTCGTTGTCCTGGCCGGGCCGGTGTTCTCGATTGCCGAGTGGCTGGAACAGCTGGCGCCGGTGCTCGCCCCCTCGCAGCTTGTCACCGACGTGGGCAGCGTGAAGGGGTTTCTCGTCGAGCGCGCCGGATCGCTTTACAACGGGGAGAACCAGCCGGCGTGGCTGCCCGGGCATCCGATGGCCGGCAAGGAGCAGAGCGGGGCGACCCACGCCGAGGCCGGGTTGTTCCGCGGGGCGACGTGGCTGTTTACCGGAGCCTCGACCGGGGATGCAACGGCGCTGCCCGACCATCCCTACACGGCCGAGTGGCTGCACTGGGTCGAGCGGTTCGGCGCGCACGCGGTGACGCTGCCGCCCGATCGGCATGACCTGCTTTGCGCCTCTGTCAGTCACTTGCCGCAGATGCTGGCCTCGGCGCTGGCCGCCATGTTGCAGGAGACGCTGGGGCAGCAGTTCGGCAGGAATCCGGAGAGCGCGGAGCTTGCCGGTCATGATGGCGTACTACGCGGGATCGGCGGCCGCGCTCTCGGGGAGATGACCCGGCTGGGGGCGCGCCCGTACTCCATGTGGCGCGACATCGCGATGACGAATGAGGCTGCCATCGCCGCGGCGCTGCTCGCGATGGAGCAGCAGCTTCAACACTTGCGCGAAAACCTCCGCGGCCCGGAGCTTCGCGAGATCTTCGAGCAGGCGAACGCGTTTTGCGCGGCGCAGGTCACTGGGAGCGGCGAGGCGTGAGACGGGCGCCCGCCGCAGCGCAGGCGAGCGGCGGCGCTCCGGGCGAGATGGGATCGCGCGCTAGGACGGGATGGAAGGCAAGGGAAGCGCCGGGGATCGCTCGGCTGCCGGATGGACGTGTGTGCCCGCGTTTACTTTAGAGTAAACAGACTGACTGATTTCCGTGGGCGAAAGAAGGCGCAAGAGGGGCTGATTTGCACCATGAATTGGGCTGAAAAGAGTGCGTAAATGGCGTGAAAAGCGGTGTTTTTTAGCGTTTTTTAGGCTGCTTTTTTAAGCGTCGATTTCAGGGTGCTGCGTAGAAATGGAGTTCGCACGGTACTTCGGTACCGTCTCCGGCCCGCTTCCCGGAGGCGGCACAGGATTTCGGCCTGAGGTGGTAGGGAGGCGCGCACCATTCCGCCGGGAGCACTGCTTGTATGCTGAAGCCATGGGGTTTTCAAGCTGAGGATGGCGACGGATTTTTCCTCATTTTTCCGTGGCCTGCCGAAGGCGGAGCTGCACCTGCACTTGGAGGGCGCGATCTCGCCGGAGACGCTGGCGGAGTTGAGCGTGCGGCGGGGCGGGGGCGCAGGTCTGCCGGTGTTGACCGCCGAGACCGCTCGGGCGCTTTACGAGTACACAGACTTTTCCGGCTTTCTGCTGGCGTTCAAGGCGATCACGGAGCAGTTGCAGACCGCCGAGGATTACGAGCTGGTGACGATGCGGATGCTCAAGCGGCTGCATGGGCAGGGTGTGGTGCATGCCGAGGTGTATGTGTCGGTTGGCGTGGTGTATTACTGGGGCCAAGGGGAGTTCGAGCTGCTGTTTGCGGGAATGGAGCGGGCGCGGATAGCGGCCGAGCGGCGCTGGGGGATCACGTGCTACTGGATTTTCGACGCGGTGCGGCATTTTGGACCGGAGGAGGCCGCGCGCGTGTTTCGGAAGGCCGCGGAGATGCGGTCGGAGCACCCGAGCATCATCGGAATCGGCATCGGGGGAGACGAGCGGCGGACGGGCGCGGAGCCGTTTCGCGAGCTGTATGCCGAGGCCCGGGAAGCGGGGTTGCGACTAACCGCGCATGGCGGCGAAACAGTGGGTCCCGAGGGCATCTGGGGCGCGATCAATATCGGGGCGGAGCGGATTGGGCACGCACTTTCGGCGATTGACGATCCGGAGCTGATGGCGGTGCTGGCCGAGCGGCAGATTCCGCTGGAGCTTTGCGTTACGTCGAATCTGCGCACTGCCTCCTGCCCCTCGCCGGCGGAGCACCCCCTGCGCTCGTACTTCGACGCGGGGCTGATGGTCACGCTGAACTCGGACGACCCCGAGCTGTTTGGGAGCGACCTGGAGGGCGAGTACCGGCTGGCCGCACGGGCGTTCGATTTTACGCGCGAGCAGCTGCGGGAGCTTGCCGCGAACTCGATTGAGGCCAGTTTCCTGCCCGGGGAGCGCAAGGTTGCCCTGCTGCGTGAGCTCGAAGCGATCGCATGACTTCGGTGCGGAACAGAGGCGTGGGCGGCGCAAATTCGTAACGGCTCTGCGCTATGATGGGCGCATGACCCAGCTCAATCTTTCCGCCCCTGAACTCGAGCCGTATGCAGACCTTTCCGATGGGGAAGAAGTGTTTTCGCCTTTGCGCGCCGTCGGACTGGCGACTGTGGTGGTGGGCGCGGTAACGCTGGGGCTGTACATTGGGCGTGAGCTGCGGTTCCGCTACAAGTTCCGGCGCAGGACGCCCTCGGATTTCTTTTCAAACGCGGGCGATCCGATTGCGAACGCGGAGTATGGGATGGGAGTGTAAAGCCGGTCGTTTTCAAGGACAGCCATGAACAATACCCAGTTCTATTTCGCCCTCGGCGTACCTTTCTTCTCGTTAGTCCTGATGTACATTGTGACGACAGTCTCGAACCGCGCCGCCGTAAACGACCTGCGCTCCGAGAACCGCGCCGCCATCAACGATTTGCGCTCCGAGATGCGTGCCGGGTTTGCGGATTTGCGCGCGGACTTAGGGGGCCGGCTGGATCGTATTGAGAAGAAGCAGGATGCCATTGATACCGAGATACGCGTGAATCATGATCATCGACTCGCCGTGCTCGAAGCGCGTGTTCTGGAGCCTGCAGGCTAGACTAGACGACGAATCGAGGTCGAAAACAAAAGGCTGGGCTTACGCCCAGCCTTTTGTGTGGGCACTGCGATTAGAAGGTGGTGCCGACGGTGAGGCGGAAAACCTTGGCCGGCTCGCGGAGCTGGTAGAGGGCGCCGTAGAGCTGGGTGGCCTGCGCGTAGGTAAAGTCGCCGGCGCTGCCCTGCGGAAAGAGCTCGCGGGTGATCAGGTTCTGACCGGGGACGTCTTTGACCAGGCGCAGGGGGTTGTAGGCGTAATAGATCCGGAAGGGGGCGTTGACGATGGGCAGCAGCACGGAGATCTGCGCGCCGAGGGAGTCGCGTGGGACGAAGTTGGTGCCGTAGATGGGGCGCACGTTGTTGTCGAACCGGACCTGGATGCCGCCCTGGCAGGCGCCGTTGACGTAGGTGCGGCAGCCGTAGAGCGGCGAGTCGAGGTTGGCGATGCCTTGCGGGCTCTGGCGGAGCTGGTTCTTGTCGAGGGCTACGTCGATGCCGAAGTCGTTGAAGATTTCGAGAGCGGCGGTGCGACCGACGAGCGGGATGCGGTATTCGATGTTGTTGACGAGCGAGGTATCGCCGCCTGCCGAGACGATGCCGTAGACCGGCAGAGGCACCTGGATGCACTGCTGGGTCTGCGCGGCGCCGGGCTGGCGCGAGACGCAGGTGCCGTCGGGGTTGTTCAGGTTGAAGAGCACGCGGGTGGGGATAAAGGCGTAGGGGGTTCCGGAGCGGATGTTGAAGCCGCGCAGGTCACTTTCGCCGCCGGTGTAGAAGCGCTGGAAAGGCGGCGCGACGTCACCCGAGATACCGCGGATGTAGGAGAGCTGGAAGCGGTAGCCGAGGGCGATGCGGCCGTTGGGGTCGACGTGGTAGAGGCGCACGGGGCGCCACTGCTTGAACTCGAGCACCGGGGCGATGTAGCGGACGTTGCCGTAGAGGCCGGCGATCTGAAACAGGCCCTGGAGCTCGGAGCCGGAGCGTGGGGCGAAGCTTGAGTCGAGGTGGTTGTAGGAGTAGGAGAGCGAGGCCTGGCTGGTGACGATGCCGGTCAGCGCGTTCTGGCCCTGAATGCCGGAGCGGAAGGCGAGGGTTTGGAAGAGGTTCTGCGAGGCGCCGGAGAAGGCGGTGACGGCGGAGCGGTTCCAGGAGTAGGTGATGCCGACGCGCTTGAAGGAGCGGCGGATGGGGTACTGGGCGGAGAGTGTAAAGCCGGTCGAGGACTGGTTGTAGTTCTGCTGGAGCGAGCCGGTGGCGGCGGCCTGGTTTACCCCCTGGCCGGTGGTGTTGTAGGCCTTGGTGGAGTTGTAGTCGGTCTTGTTGGAGAAGACCTGGAAGCCGACGTTGATGGGCTTGTTCCGCAGGTAGGGCTCGTTGAAGCCGAGGCTCAGGTTGCGTGCGAGATTGCCTTCGGAGGCCTGGAGCGAAAGGGTTTCGCCGAGGCCGAGGAAGTTGTTGGTCTGGTAGTTCAAGCCTAGGAAGGCGCCGGAGAGCCCGCTGGCGCCGCCGTTGAGGCCGATGGAGTTTTTGCCCTTCTCGTGGACCTTGAGCAGCAGGTCGACGGTGCCGGCTTCGGCGTTCTGGTGGGTTTCGGTGTCCTGGTCTACCTTGAGCGGGTCGAAGTACTCGAGCTGGTTGAGTCGCTGGAGGCTGGCCTCCCAGGCGCGGGCGTTGTAGACCTGGCCTTCCTCGACGAGCAGCTCGCGGCGGATGACGAAGTCGCGGGTGATTTTGTTGCCCTGGAACTCAATGCGGGAGACCTTGAACTGCTTGCCTTCGTCGAGGTCGATGGACCAGGCGATGGTGTGGGCGGCTTCGTCGGGGTGCGGCGTGGGCACGGGGGCGAAGTTGATGTATCCGAGACCGTTGAAGGCCTTGGTGAGCGCCTGCAGGCCCTTGCCGAAGGCGGTCGCGTCGAACCAGTCGCCATCCTTCATGGTGAACTGGGCGCGGAGGGCTTTCTGGTTCAGGTTGGTGGTCTTGCCGGTGAAGGTGATGTTGGCGAGGCGGTAGCGGGCACCCTCTTCGATGGGGATGTGGATGTCCATGTCCTTGCCGGTTTTAGGCCGGAAGGTGAGCAGGGAGAGGCCGCCTTCGTTGCGGATGTGGGTTTCCGGGTCGCCGGTGTTGGCGCGGAAGTAGCCGCGGTCGCGGTAGGCCTGGCGGACGCGCTCGGTGTCTTCTTCGAGCTTGGTGGCGTCGAAGGTTTTGGCGAACAGGTTTTCAAGA
>CAXTSA010000003.1:20649-28086 GCA_964246755.1 uncultured Acidobacteriaceae bacterium | reverse complement strand
CCTCCCCGCCCCGGCTTCCCGGTCGGAAGCACGCCGGCGCTTACGGGCGGTGGGCCTCCAGCGCCCGCCGGCTCGCGCGTCCTCCAGAACTACATCGCGCCCTATACGGCAACCTCCGTGCAGCGCCTGGAAGACGCGGGAGCCCTCACACTCGGCAAGCTGAACTGCGATGAGTTCGCGATGGGTTCGTCCACCGAGAACTCCGCTTTCGGCCCCACGCGCAACCCGCACGCGCTCGATCACGTGCCGGGCGGGTCGTCCGGCGGCTCAGCCGCGGCGGTGGCGGCAGGCATGGCGGTGATCTCGCTCGGCACCGATACGGGCGGCTCGATCCGGCAACCGGCTAGCTTCTGCGGCGTCGTCGGTCTGCTGCCGACCTACGGCCGCGTGTCGCGCTACGGTCTTATCGCCTTTGCCTCCTCGCTCGACCGCGTCGGCCCCTTCACCAACTCTGTCCGCGACGCCGCCACGGTCCTCGGCGTACTTGCCGGGCCTGACCCGCTCGACGCCACTTCCTCGCACCAGCGCGTGCCCAATTACCGCGGCCTGCTCGAGGGCGAGCAGGGCGTCAACGGCCTGCGAATCGGCGTCCCCAAGGAGTACTTCGCCGAAGGCCTCGACCCGGAGGTGCGCGAGACAGTCGAGCGCGCGATTGATGGGCTACGCGAGGCCGGCGCGGAGATCAAGGGCATCTCGCTGCCGCACACTCGCTATGCCGTGCCCGCGTATTATCTGATCGCCACCGCCGAGGCGAGCTCTAACCTCGCCCGCTTCGACGGCGTTCGCTACGGCTACCGCGCGCCGCATGCGGCCTCGCTTGCCGGCATGTACCGCGAGTCGCGCGACGAGGGCTTCGGCGCCGAGGTCAAGCGGCGCATCCTGCTCGGGACCTATGCGCTCTCGGCCGGCTACTATGACGCGTACTACAAAAAAGCCCAGCAGGTCCGGCGCCTGCTCGCCGAAGACTTCCTGAAGGTCTTCGATACAGAGGTCGACGCCATCGTCACCCCCGTAGCCCCGACGCCGGCATTCAAGCTGGGCGAAAAGTCGGACGACCCTCTGGCCATGTACCTGGCCGACATCTACACCGTGACCGCCTCGCTTGCGGGCATCTGCGGCCTTTCCGTACCGGCCGGCTGTTCGGAGGCCGGGCTGCCGATCGGCGTGCAGGTGCTTGGCAAGCACTTCGACGAAGCGAAAATCATCCGCGTGGGCGAAGCGATCGAGCGCGCTTCTTCCTGGCTTCGAGTGCGCACTGCGACGCAGCGTATGCCCTCAAACAGGTCGCGGCGAACCTCTCCACCTCTGCTATAAGGGCTCATGCAGTTCCAAGGCAAGCTCAACGAAGTCGAGGTCAAGGAAGCAACCCGCTTCGTGCGACCCAAGGGGTACGGGCGACGCATGGCCCTGTCCTACCTCCGCCTCATCATCTATGCCGCTCTGGTCGTGGCCATCCTCTATGAGACCTTTGTACGCCACGCACACATCCCGCCGGCTCTGCTCATCTCGCGCATTCTGATTCTCGTGCTGATCGCCGGTGCCTCGTACTACCGCTATCGCAAGGGCAGCCGGGAAGCGGTCGCGACTCTCGACGCCTCTTTGCCCGACACCCTCATGCTCTCCTCCGAGGGCGTGCGTCTTGAAGGCCCGAATGGAGCGCATGGGTTCCAGCCGTGGGGCAGCTACAGCGGCTTCCGCGAGGGCGAACACGTGGTTCTGCTCCAGCGCAAGGAGCGAGGCCTCTACAACGTTCTGCCCATCTCCGCTCTCGGCGGCGGAGAGCGCGAAGCACTCCGGGGCATGCTCGCAAGCTATCTGCCGGCAACCGGCAAGCAGGCAGCGGTCCGGAGCTAAATCTGGAGCATCAGCAGGTTCTTCCGGTTCAGGCTTGCGCGGGGCTGGGGATTGGAGGCCGAGGCTGGTGGAGCGAGGGCGGTGGTGCGTCTGGTTCGGCAGAGTCGCGGCGTAGCTGATACGGGAGTGATCGTCGATGGCCACAAGCAGGTATTCCCAACCCGCACCGCGCGTCTTTCGGGTACGGTCGCCGTGGACGCGATGGCGGATGGCGAGGCCGGCCAGGCGCCTGAGGTCGAAGTGGATCAGATCGCCGAGCTGCTTGTGCTCATAGCGCACCACTGGGGGCGGAGGGTCGAGCGAGCTGAGCCGCGATCCTCAGGCCGGTCCAGCGCAGGCGGCGCAGCTGAATGATTTAATCCAGCCAGCGCTTGAATATCAGCGACGCATTGGTTCCGCCAAACCCGAAGGAATTCGATAGCGCGTAGTCGATCGGTATCTTCTCCGAGCCATGGCTTACGTAGTTCAGATCACAACCTTCATCAGGCTCTTCAAGATTGATCGTCGGGGGTGCTGTCTGGTGTTTAAGCGCATAAACCGTAATGCCCGCTTCAAGGCCGCCCGCTCCGCCAAGAAGGTGGCCGGTCATGGACTTGGTCGAGCTCACCCGCAAGGTGTGATTCTTCGCGTGCTCGCCGAACAGGTTGCCGATCGCCGTGCTTTCATTGACGTCACCCAGTGGCGTGCTGGTGGCGTGCGCGTTCAGGTAGCCGATCTGCTCCGGCCGCAACTCCGCGCTGCGCAGCGAAGCCCGCATCGCCCGCAGGCAGCCATCGCCTTCCGGAGCCATCCCGGTGATGTGGAACGCGTCGCCGCTCATGCCGTAACCGACCACTTCGGCCAGAATGTTCGCGCCGCGCGCCTCGGCGAACGCGAGTTCCTCGAGGATCAGGATGCCGGCGCCTTCGCCGACAATGAAACCGTCCCGCCCCTTGTCCCAGGGTCGGCAGGCCTTCGCGGGATCGTCGTTTCTAGTGGAGAGCGCGCGCATAGCAGCGAAACCGCCAACCGTCATGGAGGTGATGGCTGCTTCCGTGCCGCCGGCGATCATCACATCGGCGTCACCGCGCTCAATAATACGGAACGAATCACCAATGGAGTGCGCCCCCGAGGTGCAGGCTGTCGAAGCCGTCTGATTCGGCCCTTTCGCGTTGTGGCGGATGGAAACGTGCCCTGCCGCGAGATTGGCGATGGTGGCCGGAATGAAAAACGGAGAGATTTTTCGCTGGCCGCCGCCCAGAAAGGCGACGTGCTCGCGTTCAATCACATCGAAGCCGCCGATACCCGAGCCGATATGAACGCCCACGCGTTCCGACAGCGCGTCCGTGATTTGGAGTCCGGAGTTAATCACGGCCTCCTGGGCCGCAGCGACACCCAGATGGATAAAGCGCGACATTTTGCGCGCCTCTTTTTTGTCGATGAAGTTGAGCGGGTCGAACCCCTTCACTTCCGCGGCAATGGTGGCGGAAAAACCCGTCGTATCGAAGGCGGTGATCGGCCCTACACCGCCGCGCCCTGCCAACAGGCTTTCCCAAACCTCCGGCGCCGTCAGCCCAACTCCGCAGATCAGGCCAACGCCTGTTACTACCACTCTTCTCTGCGTGAAAGGCAAGCCTACTTGCCGCCTTTCGCATGCTTCTCGATGTACTCGGTTGCGTCCTTTACGGTCTTGATTTTTTCGGCATCTTCATCCGGGATTTCAAGATCGAATGCTTCCTCAAACTGCATGACGAGCTCAACCACGTCGAGCGAATCAGCGCCCAGGTCTTCCTGAAACGATGCGCTGGGCGTTACCTCTGCCTCATCTACCTGCAATTGCTCAACAATGATTTGTTTGACTTTTTCTTCAACCGCCGCCATGCCGCTCTCCTCGTTTGTCTGTCGCTTTGCCGTTTCTTGCTGCCTGGAGCACAGCTCGAAGGCACACGTCCACCGCCTGCCCCGAAACCTCAAGTCTACTCAAGCGTACTCGGGAGTGTAAAGGGAGCGCCTCCCGCCTCCACCCAACAATCCCTTGTCGAACAGCCGAGCCCTCGCGTAACGAAGTTACGCGGCAATCTTGTGTATCGGCACTCCCGCAAATTTCGACAGGTGCCTTTCGTCACTCGCCTTTTGTTCGCCTTTGGTGGCACACTTTGTCTATGACCCCTTTGCTCTGGGTGCTTTTGCTTGTCTGCCTCGCCCTCCTCGCCGGCGTCGCCGGCTTCTTCAGAGGACGTGGCGCCGGCGCCCGCTCCTCGGAGGCCGCGCGCGCGATCGACCGGCTCGAAGGGGAACGCCGTCGCGCGGAGGACGCGCAGACGCTTGCCCTAGCGCGGGCTGAGAATATGAGTCTCGCGCGTGAACGCGACCGCATGTCAGCGGATATCGTCGCAGTACGGTCTGATCTGTTCGCGTCCTCGCAGAGCTTGTCGGCGGCGCAAGCCGCGCTCGCTGCGTCGGAGGCCGAAGGCCGTACTCGGGCCGAGCACCTCCGCGAGAAGGAGGAGCGCCTTTTCACAGCAACCGAGGAGGCGGCAAAGCTGCAGCAGGAGCTCAGGACCACGGGCGCCGCGCTCGAAAGTGCCCGCAAGCAGATCGAGATCGAAGCGACGGAAACGGAAAAGAAGCTCAAGCTGCTAACCGAGGCCGAGGAAAAACTCGGGAACCAGTTCAAGGTGCTCGCTGCCGAGATCTTCCGCGAAAAGTCCCAGCATTTTCGCGAGGAAAGCGAAGCCAGTCTCGGAAACCTGCTCAATCCGCTCAAGGAGAGAATGGGAGAGTTCCAGGGAAAGGTGGAAGCGTTGCAGCGGGAAGGCGTGATTGGGCGTACCGAGTTGCGCGAACAACTCGGTCATCTCAAGGTGCTGAACGAGCAGCTTTCGTCAGAGGCTAGCAGCCTGGCCCGTGCGCTCAAAGGCTCGTCAAAAACCCAAGGCGACTGGGGCGAAGTGTTGCTGGCGCGCATGCTCGAGAGCGCCGGGCTTCGCTCGGGCAAGGAGTACCGCGTCCAGCAGACTTTCAGCACAGACGAGGGCCGCCAGATGCGTCCCGACATCATTCTCGATCTGCCCGGCGACAAACACCTGGTCATCGACTCCAAGGTTTCGCTCAACAGCTATACGGAGTACTGCGGCTGTGATGACGAGCTTTCGCGGAAGCGGCTGCTCGAGCGGCATGCACGGGCGCTCCGCGATCACGTCGACGGCCTGTCGAAGAAAAGCTACCAGGCGCTGCATGGGCTGCGCTCGGTGGATTTCGTCGTCATGTTCGTTCCGATTGAGCCGGCGTACCTGATGGCGATTGCGCATGATGAGGCGCTTTGGCAGCGCGCCTGGGAGCGCGATGTTCTGCTGGTTAGCCCTGGAACACTGTTTCCCGTCATCCGAACCGTCGCACATATCTGGAAGCAGGAGCGACAGACCCGCAATGTTGAGGAGATTGTTCGACAGGCAGGAGCCTTGTATGACAAGGTCGCACTATTTGCCGAAACATTTGTGGACGTAGGGAAACGTATTGACGCCGCCAAGGGATCGTATGAAAAGGCATTCGGGCAGCTTAAGAGCGGCAGCGGGGATGTGCTGACTCGCATAGAAAGAATGCGGCAGTTGGGCGTCCCGACGACCAAAAAGCTGCCACCGGCGCTTGCCGGCGATACGGAGGTGGAGGTATTTCGGGACAGGATGTACGGTTCCGCGGAAGGGAAGGCGCCCTCCTGACGCATGTCTCCCATCCGTGTGCCTGGGGAAATTCATCGCATGAGGCTCTTCTCTACGGAAGCCATGCCGAGTATTCCTCCTGATCGACAAGTGAGGAGGATTGCTCCAAGGGAGCGCACCACGGATTGCCTGGCGAGCTGGAAGGGACGACTGCGGGTCGGCTTTACTTCTGACCGCCGGAGGAGCCGGTAAAGCTTCCGGTAGAGTGATAGCCGGCCGAACCGCCGGGCATCTCGTCGGCCATGTCTTTCGCTCTCTCGGCGTTCCCCTTCTGTTCAGACCCGCTGACGTTTCCATGCAGGAGCCCTCTCTGCTCGCCGGTTGCGGCGCCTGCCGCCTGCGTGTTCTGGGGAGCGACCGGCTCCACGCTGGTCGGGGCTGCCTGGGCGCTTGCGTCGTGGTTCTCGTGTTCGGGCTTCTTGTCCAGCGAGTGCTGGCTGTTTTCGTGCGGGCGAATCTCGCTCATGTGTCCAATCTCCTCATCCAGGGTTTAGGATGCGGTCGGCAAGCCGCCTGTCTCAAAACCGCTTTGGCGCGAGCGAGGAAGACTGGCGGGGTTCCGGCCGCTTTTGAAATGTCCGATTTAGTCGTCCGTCTCGGCGAACGCATGGCGCAAACGCTCCCAAGTTACCGCAAGCGCCTCGGGCAGTGTTCGTGTTTCGCCGAGCGTTGAAAGAAAGCTGGTATCTCCGACCCAGCGAGGCACGGCGTGCAAATGCAGGTGCCCGGCAACGCCGGCGCCGGCAGCCGCCCCCAGGTTCAGACCCATGTTGTAGCCGTCCGGCCTGTAGGTCGCGCCCAGAGCGCGCTCAGCCCGCTGCCCCCACTCCATCAGCTCCGCTGCTGTCTCCAGCGGCAGTTCGGCGAGCGAGGCCTGGTGTGCATAGGGGACGACCATTACATGCCCGGAGTTGTAAGGAAACCGGTTGAGGCATACGAATACGCGCTTGCCCCGGCACACCAGCAAGGCTGCGCGTTCCGCCTCGTCGGCCGGCGTTCCGTGAGCGATGGCGTAGTCCGTCGATGCCAGCAGATTGCAGAATACGCAGTCGCAATCGCCAGGCCAGGCGCGCAACTCCGCCGGCACACCTTTGCGGTGGTCCCGCTCCTCGCCCGGGTTTGCTGGAGGCTGCTCGCCTGTAATGTAGGCGTAGCGCCAGGGAGTCCAAAGGTGCTCCATGCGGCGAGTATAGAGCTTCGCTCCAATCGGGCTTTGCTCCAGTAGAGCTTTGCTCCAGCCCGGGCTTGACCCCGATCGCAGAGTCGGACCCGGAGAAAGCTTCGGCCCCAACTCCGGTTCGCGCGGGGGAACAGGCGTGGTACAGAAGTCATAACGCCGGACCTGCGCGCGGTCTCGAATGGCCGTGCCGCGCTTTATACTCCGGTGTATGGCTGCAACAAACGTCCTGCGCGCTCCCTCCCTGCACTCCTTACTGGAACAGAGGTTCGGTTTTCGCACGTTCCGCGCCAACCAGGAGGCGGTCTGTCGCGCTGCCGTCGAGGGTCGCGACGTACTTCTCGTAATGCCGACCGGCGCCGGCAAGTCGCTTTGCTATCAGCTCCCCGCGCTCGCCCGGGGGGGCACGGCGCTCGTGATTTCGCCCCTGATTGCGCTGATGGACGACCAGGCCGCGAAGCTCGCCGCGCTGGGGCTGAACGTGGCTCGCATCCACTCCGGGTTGTCCCGAGAGGCCGCGCGAGAAGCCTGCCGTGGCTACCTCGAGGGCACGCTCGACTTTCTGTTCATCGCGCCGGAACGGCTGCGAGTGCCCGGTTTTCCGGAGATGCTCGCCAAGCGCAAACCGGGCTTGATCGCGATCGATGAAGCGCACTGCATTTCGCAGTGGGGCCACGATTTCCGGCCCGACTACCGTATGTTGGGCCC
>CAXTSA010000003.1:0-20639 GCA_964246755.1 uncultured Acidobacteriaceae bacterium | reverse complement strand
ACTTGCCGGGTTTGCGGCCCTCGCGGGTGGTTGCGCTCACCGCAACCGCGACCACGCAGGTTCAGCAGGACATCGTCACCCAGCTCGGACTCGGATGCGGCCGGGAGCCGGCCGTATTTATCCACGGTTTCCGCCGCGACAACCTCGCGATTGAAGTCGTCGAGGTCTCAAAACCGAAACGGGCTGCCTTTGCCGCCGAGCTGCTGGCCGACAGATCGGCGCGGCCTGCTATTGTTTACGCGCCGACTCGGAAAGATGCCGAGATGCTCGCCGGCGAACTGGGTCGCGCTTTCAAAACTGCGTCCTACCACGCCGGCCTGGACCCGGACACCCGCGAGCGGGTGCAGCGAGCGTTTCTCGCAGGCGAGCTCGAGGTCGTCGTCGCCACGATCGCGTTTGGCATGGGCATCGACAAGGCGGACGTGCGCACGGTGCTGCATGCCGCGCTGCCGGCGACGCTGGAAGGCTACTACCAGGAGATTGGCCGAGCCGGCCGCGACGGGCTGCTTTCGCGCACCATCCTGATGCACTCGTTTGCCGATCGCAGGCAGCACGACTTCTTCTACGAGCGGGACTACCCTCCGCAGGAGCGCCTCGACGCGATCTATCGCTGCCTGGGCACAGACCCCGTTCACTGGGAGGAGCTGCCGGAGCTAATTAAACGGCGCGAGAAACTCCTGCTCGACGACGAAGCTTTCGACAAGGCGCTTGAAAAGCTGGTGACGCACGGGGGCGCGGTGATGGATTATAGCGGCTTCGTGACCCGGGGTAGCGAACGCTGGCGCGGGCCTTACCTGGCGCAGAGCGATCATCGCGGCGGGCAGATGAAGCAGGTGATCCGCTATGCCGAATCGGGCGAGTGCCGCATGGCGCAGCTGGTCCGCCACTTCGGCGATACGGAAGACGGCCGCGCCGACTGCGGTATTTGCGATGTGTGCGCACCGGACGCTTCGGTAACGCAGACGGCTCGACCGCTCAGTGACAGCGAGCGCAGGCTGGCCCATGCGGTAGTCGGTGCACTCGGCGGCTCCGGGTACGGAGGCGGTTCGAAGCCCACCGGCAAGCTGCAGGGAGAGCTCTGCGATAAAAACGGCATGAGCCGGGATGCGTTTGAGGACCTTGGCGGGGCGCTGGCCAGCGCCGGCTTTCTGCGGCTGGAAGAAGCTGCATTTGAGAAGGATGGGCGCACCATCCCGTATCGTAAGGCGAGCCTGACACATGAAGGCGCGAGCTTCAGCGATCGAGACGCCGAGACCGTTGTGATGCGCGAGTTGAACGGCGCCGCGGGCGGTAGTTCGCCAAAGCGAGAACGCACCCGCAAGCCTGCTGCCCGGAGCGAGTTTTCCAGAGGTCCAGGAGCGCGATCCGAAGCGCAGCCGCTTACAGGCGCCACGGCGGCGCTCGGGGAAAAGCTACGCGCCTGGCGCAAGGGTGAGGCGCAAAAGCTCGGCCAGCCTGCGTTCTGCGTCTTCGCGGACCGGACGCTCCGCGCGATTGCCGAGGAGCATCCAGCCTCCGAAGACGACCTGCTCTCGATTGCCGGTCTGGGGCCTGCCAAGGTCAGCAAGTTTGGCGAGGGAATCCTGCGGGTTTGCGCCGGAGCCATCTGACGCCCATTGCAGGAGCGACCGCGCGCTTTGTGTCACTGATCTCAAAGCGTCGTCGATCTGTCGACGGAGGAGAACCCATGTGGAGCGGTTTGTACGGCTGCGTTCTCAGCGGCGGCTGAACTGTCTCCCCTCGTAGTGTGAATGAGGCGTTGAGATTGCGCGCGCGAGCTCTATTCGCGTTGACACCCCTCCACTCGAGACCTATAGTTCTGTTAGTGGGCCTCAAAGGTCCGCATCACGTCCCGCTGCGGAGCGTTCGCCTCTCTCCCATCTTCCGGTACGACCCCGAGCCCGAACCGTTTTTATCCTTTGTCTGACGGTTCCCTCTCGCCTTCCCCGGCACCTGGCAGGTACAGGCTGCATCTCAGCATCCGGGTGGCACCAGACTGTATCTAATACACAAGGCTAGCCAAACGTGATGTGCAGTGGTATGCACCGCGATCTATCTTGCACCACCCCCGGAACTGACTGTTATGGCCGACGCCCCCTATTCCATTTCCTCCGAGAGCAATCCTCTGAACACCGAACTCGAAACCCCAGAAACCCTGACTGACACCCTTTCGACTGAGCATGATGTGCAGTCGACCGAATCCACTCATAACCGGGAAAGTGCCGGTACTGACACGGCTCCCGCGCAGACCGCCCTGCACATCCCTTCCGAAGCACCGGAGGAGATGTCTGCGGAGTCGGACGACTTTACCGACTTTGCCGCCGCGCTTGAGAGTTTCGACCGCGAGCAGGCCGCTGAAGCCGCCGCGCAACAGTTTGATGACAACATCGTGACCGGCACCGTGGTCAAGCTCACCGACAAGGAAGTCGTCGTCGATGTGGGTTTGAAGAGTGAGGGCCGCATCCCGCTCGAGCAGGTCGTCGATGCGAATGGCGTCTCCAAGCTCAACCCCGGCGACACGGTCGACGTAGTTGTTGAGCGGGAAGAAGCCGAGGGCGGCTACCTGCTCAGCTATGAGAAGGCACAACGCCACAAGGTTTGGGATGTGATCGAGAAGGCCGCCAATGACAAGACGCCTGTAACGGGCACGGTCCTGGGCCGCGTCAAGGGCGGCGTTACTGTTGACGTGGGTATTAAGGCATTTCTGCCGGGCTCGCAGCTGGAGATCCGACCGGTCCGCAATCTGGATGCCTACATTGGCACGCAGATCCAGGTCCGCATTATCAAGCTCAACAAAAAGCGCGGCAATGTCGTCGTGTCCCGCAAGGAGCTGCTCGAGGAAGAGCAGAATGCCAAGCGTGGAGAGACCCTCGAGCACCTCGAAGAAGGCTCGATACTGACCGGTGTGGTGAAGAACCTGACCGACTATGGGGCTTTCGTTGACATGGGCGGCATCGATGGCCTGCTGCACATTACTGATATGAGCTGGGGACGGTTGACCCATCCGCGCGACCTGGTCAACGTCGCCGATGAGATCCAGGTCAAGGTGCTGAAGTTCGACAAGGATAAGCAGCGCGTCTCGCTCGGCTTCAAACAGCTTACGCCTGACCCGTGGCTCGATGCCGTGGAGCGCTACCCGGTAGGGGCGCGCGTTCGTGGCCGGGTACTTTCTGTGACCGATTACGGCGCGTTCGTCGAGCTGGAGCAGGGGATTGAAGGCCTGGTCCACGTCTCGGAGATGACCTGGTCCAAGCGCATGAAGCATCCCTCGAAGATGCTCAAGCCCGGCGATGAGGTCGAGACGCTGGTCATCAGCGTCAACCCGAGCGATCGCCGGATTTCGCTCGGCATGAAGCAGCTGCTAGAGAATCCGTGGGAGAACCTCTCTGACCGTTACCCGACCGGTGCCATCGTCGAAGGCCGTGTGCGCAACCTCACGGATTTCGGTGCATTCATCGAGATCGAAGACGGTATCGATGGGCTTGTCCATGTCTCAAACCTGAGCTGGACCAAGCGAGTCAAGCACCCATCGGAAGTGCTGAAGAAGGGTGAAAAGCTGCGTGCGGTTGTTCTTGGGGTAGAGCCCGAGAATCGCCGTCTTTCGCTGGGCATCAAGCAGCTCGAGCCGGACGTGTGGGAGACGTTCTTTGCGCAGCATCGCGCAGGTGACGTGGTCCACGGAAAGGTTCTCCGCACCGCACAGTTCGGCGCTTTTGTTGAAATTGCCGAGGGTGTGGAGGGTCTCTGCCATGTGTCGGAGGCGACCGACGGGCAGGGCAGTCCGGTCAACCTCGAAGCAGGGCAGGAGCACGAGTTCAAGATCATCAAGATGAACGCGGACGAGAAGAAGGTCGGGCTCAGTCTTCGCGCAGTCGGCGAGGAAGGCAGCCGCGCGGATGTGGAAGCGTACAAGCCTCCGCAATCGAGCTCGACAACCACTCTGGGCGATCTGATGAACTGGAAGCGTCAGTAAACTACGCCGCCAGGCGAATGAAAGCAAACAAGAAACGCCACCCTGCGAAGGGTGGCGTTTCTTTGCCTGCAAATCCCGATGCCGAGCATTCCGAAGGTCACAAGAATCCGCAAAGCAGGCACCCGCGCAGCAAGCACCACGAAGAAAGCCACGCAAGAGCGGCCAGTCCTTGCCGTTCCCGCCTACTTCCCGATGTGAAAATCAAGCGTTATGTTCAACTTGGTGTCGAACGAGCTGATCAGCTTGTCTTTGCTTTTTTCCCCTTTATACTCCGCCCAGATTTTGTAATCGGTATCGGCGGGCAGCTGCCCGAAGCGGTAGCTACCATCCCCGGTCGCAATGAACGTCTTGACCACGTTTGTTTTCTGATCCTGAAGGTAGATGATTCCACCGGGCAGCGGTTTTGTCCCGCTGTCGAGCACCTTACCTTCAATCGTTTTCGCCACGGTCTGCGCCTGGGCCTGGGGCACAGGGACAGAAGAAAGCAGCGGAACGCCAAGCAAGAGCGATGCGGCGATTGAGACCGCTCTTCCGACGTCCCGCTTCCTTCCGCGCTTCGCAGGCCGCATCACTCCTCTTCTTCCCCGGCCACTTCCGGCTCGTCCTCGTCTATCTCTTCATCCGTTCGCGCCAGCTCGAGCGGGTCTATCGCAACGATCTCGAACTCAGTGCCGCACTCATCGCACGTAACCGAATCGCCTTCTTCTACATCGTCGGTGTCAATGTCTAGAGCGCTGTCACATTCTGGGCAAAGCATGGAGTTCCTCCGAAATCCGGTGTTAAGGTTGTGAGCAATAGCGGGCGAGCGATCTCCCTGCTTAGGATGAACGTTTTAGGCATGTCCGGCTCCATCGACGATGGAAAGACAGTCCTTGTCCTCAGCTTCAAGATGCACGAAACGACCAACGGAGAACTCTATACGATGCGGAAAAGCAGAAGTCCTATGCACTGGCTGGCCGGCATTGCCTTGCTTTCCGCGGCAAGCCTGCCGGTTTCCCCTGCGCATGCCCTCTCTGACGATGGAACGCGCGATCTGGATGCCACCGGCAGCCGCATTGCTGCGCAGCAGCTCGATCCGAAGATCGAGGCCGCTCTCCGAACCATCTCTCCGGTGGCGGTCCGCGGAGACATTGCCGCGCTCGTTGGGTTCCGGAACCGCTCGACGCTCTCCAGCATGACTCCGAATCTACCGCCCAACACCGGGGTGACCGCGGCCGCGGACTGGCTTTTCGCGCAGTACTCGGCCATCAGCAAGGACTGCGGCGGCTGTCTGGAGGTGAAACGGGATACGTTTACCGAGCAGCCCATGAGCCGCATTCCGATACCGACCACCATCACGAACGTTTACGCGGTTCTGAAGGGCACCGATCCCGCGCAGGGAAGCCGTACAGTACTTGTCACCGGCCATTATGACTCGCGCAACACCACGAACGAGAACACCACGGACCCCGCGCCTGGCGCGAATGACGACGCTTCCGGCGTGGCTGTTTCGCTCGAGTCGGCCCGCGCGCTCTCGAAGCTGCACTTCCCCGCGACCATCATCTTTGCCGCGGTCGCCGGCGAAGAGCAGGGGTTGAACGGCAGCCGGCATCTCGCTAAGACGCTCAAGGGCGAAAACGTTGCACTCGAAGCGGTGCTGAACAATGACATCGTGGGCGGCAACACTACGCCGGGCGATACCGGACAGGACAAGCGCGCGGTGCGCGTGTTCTCCGAGGGGATTCCATCCACCGCGACCCCGGATCAGCTCAAGATGGTCGAGCTGCTCGGCTATGAGAGCGACTCGCTCTCTCGAGAGTTGGCGCGGGCCGTAACCGACGTGGACGCGAGCTACTTCGGCCTGGGTGCCGGCAAGGCGGCCGCGCCTGTTTCGGGCACCGGGAGCGCTGTCCCGTACTTCCACCCGGTGCTGGAGCTGCGACGGGACCGTTTTCTGCGCGGCGGCGACCATACCTCCTTTAACGGAGAGGGATTTACCGCGGTGCGGTTTACCGAGTGGCGTGAGGACTTCAACCATCAGCACCAGAATGTGCGCGTGGAGAACGGTGTGCAGTTCGGCGATCTTTTGCAGTATGTGGACACGGACTATGTTGCCAACGTCGCCCGGCTGAACGCCGCCACGCTGGCAACCCTGGCCGCGGCGCCTCCTCCGCCGGTCGAGGTCAAGGTCGTTACCAGCAACCTGGATAACAATTCGACTCTGCGCTGGCAGCCCGGCATCGGTACGCCTGCCGGAACTCGATACCAGATTGTGTGGCGCGAGTTGTCCGCCTCGGACTGGCAGTACGTTGCCGACGCCCAGAAGTACGGCAGCGGAGATACCGCCACGGTTCCGGTATCGAAAGACAATGTGATCTTCGGAGTTCGAGCGCTGGACGCCGAAGGCCATGCGAGTCCCGCGGTTGTGCCGTACCCGGTGCGCTAGTTGCGGCGGGTAGAAAGCAACCTTAAGCCCGGGTCGGCCGGTGGGCGGCGCCTGCTCGCGGCTGGAGGTGCGCGCAACATAGTCGTCATCACCCTTTTTGACCCGGTAACGTCCGTCGGTTCCTGAGGGTGTAAAGTCTAGCCATGCGGATGAGAACAGCATTTACGAGCCTGCTGGCGATGTTTCTGCTGGCGCTCTCATTTGCTTCATCCGTCTGTGCTGCGAACTGCGATTTCGAAGCGTTTGGACAGCCTTGCCATAGCGGCGATCAGAGCCGGTCTTCGATGAAAGGCATGCAACACCATGCCATGCCTGAGGTGCAGCACAGTGCACAAGCGGCCCTGGTTCCGAGGGAAGCTCCCGGATCGTGCCGCCACCTATGTGAGCAGCAATTGATGCCGCTGCTCGACAGACAGGCTGAACTCGCGGCTCACTTCACGTCTGCGCATCACGCAGCGAGACTGATTCTGTTCTTGCCGCCCCACGCGCCGTCGACGTTCCCCGCTTTCGAACTACCCCCGCTCCGAGCTACCTCTCTCGTTTCCCTTCAGACCAGCCTCCGCATCTAGTTCCGCGACTTCTCCAGCCGACTTCCCGGTGACGTCAGCCGGACCGTGCCGCTCGAGTCCCATGCCCCGCGCCTGGGCATGCCTGAGCAAGCACTCCTGTGCCGGCGCCGAACTTCTGTTGCGTCCACTTTCTACGGAGTTGTCTCATCATGGCGAATCGCCGTTCTTTCCTTCAGAGCGCCCTCGGTCTCGGTGCGGGCTTGTTTGCCACCGAAAAGCTTACGGCCTCAACCCCTGTTTCTTCCGCGACACAGCTCAAAAAAGCGCGCTTCAAGGACTCCGGCCCCAGCTTCAACACGCCCGTGGTCACGCCCGATGTCGGCGACCTCCCGTACACGATGGACGGCGGTACCAAGGTGTTTCACCTGGTCGCTCATGTGTTCAAGCGGGAGATCGCGCCCGACAAGACGATTGATGTATGGGGGTTCAACGGCTCGGCGCCGGGGCCGACAATCCAGGTCACGGAGGGCGATCACGTGCGGGTCATCTTCGACAATCAACTGCCGGAGTCAAGCTCGATCCACTGGCACGGCTTCGAGGACCGCATCGGTTATGACGGAATGCCGGGCATCAGCCAGGAGCCGGTCAAGCCGGGCGGCCGGTTTGTGTATGAGTTCGACATTCACCAGGAGGGCACCTACTTCTATCACTCGCATATGGCGATGCAGGAGCTGGCCGGGATGCTGGGCACTTTCATCATGCATCCGAAACAGCCCTATCGCCCGCATTGCGACAAGGACTTTGCGATCAATCTGCAGGAGTACGCGGTGCTGGCCAACTCAACCACGCCGAACACCATGATGATGGAGTTTAACTGGCTGCTGCTCAACGGCAAGGCCGGTCCGGCGACCACGCCGCTGATCGTTCGGCAGGGAGACCGCGTGCGGATCCGTTTCGTGAATCTCGGTATGGATCATCACCCGATGCATATCCACGGGCATACTTTTCAGGTCACCGGGACCGAGGGCGGCCGCATTCCGGAGACCGCGTGGTGGCCCGGTAACACGGTGCTGGTCGGTGTGGCGCAGAGCCGCAACGTCGAGTTCGTCGCGAATAACCCCGGCGACTGGATGGTGCACTGCCATCTGCCGCACCACATGATGAACCAGATGGCATCGCAGGCCGGCCCCATGACCAGGATGGCGGGTTTTCCAGGCGGGAAAGGGCTGCGGGGCAACGACAGTGAGGGCCGGATGACGGAGCCCGGTCAGTCGACCGGCAACATGCAGGGCATGCAAGGGATGGACAGAAGCATGAACTATCCTCCCGAAGCCTCGACCGAGGCGGCCGTTCCTTCAGCCGCCCTGGGTGCGGGAACACAGGCAACCGCGCTGGATGGACCGCTCGCGAACACGCAACTGGACGCCGGCATGATGGGCATGATGGGGGAGCAAACCGGCAATCGCCCAGCTCTGAGCGATCTGCAAAAGCGCAACCTCGATGCGTTCGACGTGGGTGCGAACAGCATGAAAGCTCAGGGGAGTGAGACCGCTCCCGACGCGAACAACGTGCCGAACTTCCCGCAGGACGCCTACATGGAAGGCGCGATGATGAACATGGAAAAGCTGGTGGACAAGCCGGAGAACCTCGGTTTGCGCCCGAACTGGAGCCGTTTCATGCAGGGCATGATGACGTTTGTGCGTGTCCTGCCGCCTGCGCAGTATGACCAGGTGGTCGCTGCCATGCGCAATGCGAACCGGCCCGGAGATCCTTACGCCTCCATTTATAGCGGGCCCGGCAGTAGCTCTCGGGGCTGATCGAGGGCGGCTAGAGCTGGAACAGGCAGCTGCGAGAGGGCGCGCGCCGCAGAGATCGGGGGGAAGCGCCTTGAGATTTGAGAAGACCCGGAATCGCGGGGAAGCTTTGGAGCAGACATGAAGATCAGACATCTGGCGCTTAGCCTCGCGGTGGGTGCCGCCGCCTGTACCCTACAGGCACAGCAATCCATGCCCGATATGCCCGGTATGCAGATGGGCCCGCAACCCTCCAAACCACAGCAGGCGAACCCAAGAACAGCGGTCCCGGGGGCCCCGAAGCCGAACCGGACGGAAGAGCCGCCCGATGGGACGCCAGGCGACCTGAGGAGCATGGGGCACGACGCAGGCGATCCACAAGCCAAGGCAGCTGCCGCCAGCGAACAGCAGTCGGTGGATCAGCAGGCCGGCCAGCAGGGAGGCAAACCCGGGCCGGGCAGTGATGCGGCTTCCATCACCGTCCCGATCCAGCAGCTGCAGGAGCCGGAAGCGGTCGGCTTCAAAACGGGCGGAGACCTTCCAGCGCCGCAACTATTGCGTGAGGTCGTGAGCCGGGAGGCGATGACGGTCGAGAGTTTCCTCGGCTTGGCCGACAAAATGAATCCCACCCTCGCCCAGGCGCGGCGTAACGTTGACCGCTCGAACCAGCAGGCTCGCCAGGTCGGCCTGCCGCCTGACCCGGTCTTCGGCTACTCCGGCGATCACATTCGCGGCGGCGAATACCATGGCGGCGAAGAAGGCGCCTTTTTTGACCAGGAGTTCGTACTGGGCCACAAATTGGCTTTGCGGCGCGACGTCTACCGACAGGAAGGACGCGCCAACGAGTTTGCTGTGCAGATTCAGCGCGCCCGTGTGCACAACGATGTAGGTCGTGCTTTTTTTGACGCTCTGACGGCTCAGGAGTCCGTCGTCGTCCACGACCGGCTGCTGCAGGTGGCCCTCGATACCGAGACGAACGCTCATGAGCTGGAGCGGATCGGCCAGGCGGATGCGTCCGACGCTTTGATAGCCGAGATCGCCGCCGAGCAGGCCAAGGTTGATTTTGAGAACGCACAGCGCATGTTCCTTGCCGCCTTCGCCCAGCTTGCAACCTATGCAGGCCAAACCTCATTGGCGGCTCATCCACTTACCGGGAGCCTGGTGGAACCGCCGCAGCTGGATGCGCAAGGCATGGTCGCGACCGATGTGCAGGAGAGCCCCTATGTGAAGCAGGCGCAGGCTAACGTAGCCGTTGCGGAAGCTCGCGTGAAATCCGCCCAGCGAGAGAAGGTGCCTAACTTCAACCTCAAAGCCGGGGAGTGGTATTCGGGCGAGGATCTCGGCGCGACGAACATCAAGGCAGGCCCCGAGAGCTTCGTCGAAGCAAGCGTTCAGCTTCCGATCTGGAACCGGAACCAAGGCAACATCCAAGCCGCCCGGGTTGAGCTGGAGCGCGCTTACGAGGGTGTCACACGAGCGCAGCTGCTGACGCGCAACCGGGCCGAGCCGTATGCCCAGCAGTACCAGACCGCCCGCTTCGCCGCGGAACGGTATCGCACGGAGATGCTGCCCAGAGCGCGCCGCGCCTACCAGCTCGAGGTCACCAAATATCAGCAGATGGCGCAGGCGTACCCGCATGTGCTGACCGCGCAGCATATGCTCTTTACCCTCCAGCTGACGTACCTGCAAGCGTTGAACGAGGAGTGGCGAGCCGCGATTGCTCTCGAGAACTACGCGCTGATGAACGCGCTCGATGAGCCGATGAGCGTCGGAGGGGATGCGACGACTGTGAATCTGCCGACAGCGCCAGGAGGGAGTAACTGACACAATTTAGTGAGGAGCGCGAAACCGGTCTCACGCCTCATTGTGTGACTTAAGTCGATAACATGAAAGCGGCCTTGACAATGGCTCTCCCTTGCGACACCGCGAAGCCCTCGGGCCGCTAAAATCGACATTTGGACGAGTGAAGCAGGGGATCCTTCCGTGCGGTTGTACCCTTGCCGAACGGGTGGTCTAATTGGGCTTTCGTTGCTGTCCTTTCAGCTGGATCGTAAACGATTCGCGATGCCAGCTGTGCAGTCGGCACGAGAAACTCGGAATCGGAGGTGTCATCGTAGAAACCTATCGCCCGAAAGAAGCATAAGGAAACTACTCCTTTTGAACGACGTGATCGTTATGCTCATGTTTTTAAAGCTATGGCGGCTACATAAATCCACGCTGACATGCAAGGCGCTTACTTTACAGCGGCGCGCCGGATTATAGTGAAATACGTCGCGAACTTTGCAGGATTTATCAGGATGATCAAATTGCCGAACCGCGCCGCCGTTTTACGCCTGTCCTCCCGCACGATTGCCGTCGTGTTCGCCTGCCTGGGGCTGATGCTTCCAGCTTACGGCCAGCAACCGTTTCAAACCCTGCTCGTCGGCATCGACCACCGCACCGTCACCAGCCTCGACGGAGACTGGCATTACCTTGTGGACCAGGCTCCCGGCCGCGCCCTTTACGCCAACTCGGGCGCCATTAACGACCGCAGTTACGCCAGGAACACCCACCCGAATATCTCCAGCGGGCCACATAACGAAGAGTACGACTTTTCGACCGCGCCCACGCTCAAAGTCCCCGGCGACTGGAACACCCAGGTCCCTCAACTCTTCAACTACGAGGGCGTCCTCTGGTACCAGCGCGACTTCGACGCCCAGCCAAAACCCGGCACCCGCACCTTCCTCCATATCGGTGCAGCCAACTACCGCTCGCACATCTGGGTGAACGAGAAGCGGGTTTGCGATCACGAAGGCGGCTTTACGCCATTTGATTGCGAAGTCACCGCTGCGCTCCATCCCGGGTCCAACTTCGTCGTCATCGCGGTCGACGCGACGCGCCTGGTCGACGGCATCCCGTCGGTCGGCTACGACTGGTACAACTACGGCGGCCTCACCCGCGATGTCTCTCTCGTCACGGTCCCCGCCGCTTTTATCGATGACTACGATGTCCACCTGGCGCACGGGTCCGCCTGGCAGCCCGGCAACACGGAGCTAACCGGTTACGTCCATGTCCTCGACGCGCCGCCCGGAACCGCTGTCACCCTCGACATCCCTGAAGCCGGCGTCCACACAACCGTCAAGACGGAAGCCGACGGCCGGGCCCCCTTCAGTGTGAAGGCCGGCAAGCTGACTCTTTGGTCTCCGGAGACCCCGAAGCTCTATAAAGTGAGCCTCGCAACGGGATCAGGAGCGCAGCAAGATAAGCTCACCGACGACATAGGCTTCCGCGACATTCGCGTCGACGGTACCCGTATCCTGCTCAACGGAAAAGCCGTGTTCCTGAAGGGCGTCAACGTGCACGCCGAGGCGCCGATCCGCGGGGGCCGCGCCGACAATGACCAGGATGTCGCCACCCTGTTCAGCTACCTCAAAGAGCTAGACGCTAACTTCGTCCGCCTTTGCCATTACCCCCACGACGAACGTATGACCCGAACGGCAGACCGCGACGGCATAATGGTCTGGTCCGAAATCCCTAACTGGCAGCACATCTCCTTCGACAAGCCCGAGGTGTATGCCAAGGATGCCGCGATGCTCAACGAGATGATCCGACGCGACCGCAACAAAGCCTCCGTCATTCTCTGGTCCGTCTCGAATGAAACCGGAAACAATCCGACCCGTACCAAGTTTCTTACCGACCTCGCGGGTGAAGCACGCAAGCTCGACTCCACCCGGCTCATCACCTCCGCCCTTAACTCGGAGCACGTCGTAGGCGAAACCGCTACCCTGAACGACCCCTTGACCGACGCCCTCGACGTCGTCGGCGTCAACGAGTACATCGGCTGGTACGGCGGCGCACCAGAAGACGCCGACAGCATGCACTGGGTACTTCCTGAGAAGCCGGTCATCATGAGCGAGTTCGGTGCCGAAGCGAAAATAGGCAACCATGGCCCAGAGACCCAGCGCTGGACCGAGGAGCAACAGGCGAGCGTCTACAGGCATCAGCTGACGATGTTCGCAAACATTCCCCAGCTTCGCGGCATCACGCCCTGGGTTCTCGTAGATTTCCGCTCCACCACCCGCAACATTCCTAAGCTCCAGGACGGTTATAACCGCAAAGGGCTTTTCTCAGAAGACGGCAAGAAGAAACAAGCCTTCTTTATTTTGCAAAAGGCATACAAGGACAACACGGTAGGTAAGCCTGAATAGGTCGAGGCGAGACCGTCGCTGTTCATTTCTCAACTCGTGGCGCGCATGACCAGTGCCGACAGTAACTGGCTGGAGATCTAAAGTATGCGAGAGTTTGACAGACTAAGAAAACACGGTTTGTCTTGTGTTCTGAGCGGCCTGTATTGGCTTGCAGCGGTAAGCGCGCACGCGCAAGTCGATGTGCTGACGCAGCACAACGATAACGCGCGAACGGGAGTGAACCTCGAAGAGACGCTGCTGAGGCCGACAAGCGTAAACCAACTCCAGTTTGGCATGTTGTTCAAGCGGGTGGTGGACGACCAGCTGTATACGCAGCCATTGGTGGCGACCGGTGTCCAGGTTGGTGGAGGGACGCGAGATCTTGTGTATGTGACGACGGTGAATAACAGCGTCTATGCCTTCGACGCGAAGGACGCGGCCGCTTCGTTGCCGGTATGGCATGTGAACTTCGGAACACCGGCAAATCTGCACAGCACGGATTTCGGGTGCTTTGATATGAATGGCGAGATGGGGATTGTTGGAACGCCGGTTATCGACAAGACGCGCGGGGTTCTTTATGTGGTTGCGCTGACCCGGGCAGGTGAAGTGACCGGTCCGGGTACCGGGTTCGTGCAGAAGTTGCATGCGCTGGACCTGGCGACGGGCGCGGACCTGCCGGGGAGTCCGGTCGATATCAGCGCGCCGGGCTTCAACGCGCTGATGGAGAACCAGAGACCGGCACTGATGCTGGCGAATGGCATGGTGTACGTGGGATATGCGTCTCACTGCGACAAGGATCCGTATCACGGATTTCTGATGGCATATGACGCGAAAACGCTGGCGCAGGTAAATGTGCTGAATACGTCGCCGACGGGCTCAGAGGCGAGTATCTGGCAGTCAGGCCAGGGGCCGGCGGCGGATGAAGACGGCAACGTGTATGTCGTGACCGGCAATGGAAGCTGGGACGGCGCTACGAACTTTAGCGAGAGCTTTTTAAAGTTGACGCCGAGGCTCAAGCTGCTGGACTGGTTTACCCCGACCAATCACTTTGCGCTGGACAAATCGGATACCGACCTGGACTCTTCGGGGGCGACATTGATTCCGGGGACGCACCTGGTTCTCGGCGGCGGCAAACAAGGTGTGCTCTATACGCTCGATACTCGGAACCTGGGACACCTGGGTGATGAACACGCGCTACAGCACTTTCAGGCGACCGCTTCGCATCTGCACAGCCTGGTGTACTGGCAGAGCGCGAAGGCCGGCGACCTGCTGTACGTGTGGGGGCAGAGAGACAAGGCGAAGGTGTACAAGCTGGAAGGGGAGAAGCTGGGAGAGGCGCCGCTGATGATGCGGGATGTGCCGAACGAAGGCCATCCTGGGGCGATGTTGTCGCTTTCTGCGAACGGGAATAAGGACGGGATCCTGTGGGCGGCGATCCATGCGACAGGCGACTCGTGGCATGAGTCGCGGCCGGGGGTGCTGCATGCGTACGACGCGGACGACATACGGCACGAGTTATGGAACTCCCTGCAGAACCCCGCGCGGGACGATTGTGGTGAGTACTCGAAGATGGCGCCGCCGACAATCGCGAATGGAAGAGTGTATCTGGCGAGCTTTGGTACAGAAAACGTGGGGACCGGCCAGTTCTGCGTGTATGGTCTGCTGCCGAAGGAGAATGCGACGAAGCTCGAAGCGCCCACCGAGGTGAAGGCGTCCGTCGCGCATGGAAGTTTAACGTTGATGTGGGCGACGGTGCCCGGCGCGCAGGTGTATCGCGTCCTGCGGACAAGCACACTTGAACCCGAGGTCAAAACCATCGCCATGGGCTTGACGACGCCGAGCTTCGCCGAGCCTGCGCCGGAGAGGGGCGAATCCGCTTTTTATACGATCGTCGCGGTGGGATCTGACGGGATCAGCGCCGCATCGGAGGCCGTGAAGGTGACATCGCCGAAAGCGAAGCAGATGGGGGATTGAGCGGGATGCGCGACAGTAGGGCTCGCGTAGCGGCGCACCATCGCGCCGTGAGGTGGAACAGCTCACTGCTCCAGGTCGCAGCCCAGACTCCGCCAGGAGTGGTCGGCGGTGGCCGGTTCTCCAGAAACGCAGTCTTCTAAATGCAGCTGTCTAGCGGAGCATATCCGACCGTCGGCTCAAGCTATATCGCTTGAAAGGGGTACGGCACAAGTAGCATTTCGAGGGATGCCTCGGATCATTCGAAGCCTTTACACTCCCGAAACAGAAGCGGTGACGCGGCTGCCGCTCGCGCTATCCGGGCGAGCGACCGGCACGAGGCGAAGTGCGTCTCAGCTCGTGAATGCAATAGTGCGCCTTGGAGAAACGGAATTTTACGACGCGACTTTATCAAAACGACAGCCTCTCTCGTTGCTGTTTCCGCTCTGCCCGCAACCGGCGCCCTCTCGGAAGATCATGACCGCCGGTCGAGGTCCGTGCTTCCCCTGAATCGCAACTGGCGCTATCACCCGGCCAAGGTCGAGGGGGCGCATCTGCCCACTTTCGACGATGCTGCTTTCGAGAAGATAGCGATTCCTCACACCAACGTGCAGTTGCCATGGCACAGCTTCGATGATAAGGACTACGAGTTCATTTCCACATACCGGCGGCGCTTCCGGTATCCAGAGGCGGCTCGGGGCAAACGCGTCTTCGTCGACTTCGAAGGCTCCATGACAGCGTCGACCGTCTGGATCAACGGCGTTTCCCTCGGTGAGTACAAGGGAGGCTTTACTCCCTTTTCATTTGAACTCACCCCGCATCTCCAGACCAGCGGTGACAACGTGCTCGTCGTTCAGGTGGATTCCACCGAACGCCCGGACATTCCACCGTTTGGCCGTGACATCGACTACATGACCTTCGGCGGCATCTATCGCGAGGTTTCGCTGCGCATCGTTTCGCCGGTCTACATTGACAACATCTTCGCTCGGCCAGCCGATGTCCTGAGTGCAAACCCGTCGCTCGAGGTGGACTGCATGCTCGCGGGACAAACTGCGGGCGGAGCACTCACGCTTGAAGTGGAACTGCAGGACGGCGACAAGCGAATCGCGAAGACGGTGCAAACGGTAAAGATTGACGGTGCAGCAGACCCGAACGCGTCGCTCGATCCCTCTATGAATGCGGGCGTTTATGCCAGCACTGAAACATCGACAGACCCCGCGCGGCACCCCGTCTCACTAAAGGATCTTGGTCCCATCAAGCTCTGGGATGTACAGCATCCCGCGCTCTACACCGTACAAGTCCGGCTGATACAGGGCGGCAAGGTTGTGGATGAAGACACGCGCCGCGTAGGATTCCGCGAGGCTAGATTCACCGAGCAGGGCTTCTCGCTGAATGGCAAGATCGTCAAGCTGCGCGGCCTTGACCGCCATCAGACGTTTCCCTTTGTGGGGCAGGCGATGCCGGCCCGCGTACAGCGCAAAGACGCCGACATCCTGCGCAAGGGCCTGCACTGCAATATTGTGCGCACATCCCACTACCCGCAGTCTCGCCACTTCCTCGACCGCTGCGACGAGATTGGACTGCTTGTCCTTGAAGAGATTCCCGGCTGGCAGCACACCGGTCCGGAACCGTGGAAGCAGATTTCCATCGACAATGTCGGTCGCATGATTCGGCGCGACTGGAATCACCCATCGATCATTTTGTGGGGCGTCCGCATCAACGAGGCCTCGGACGACCATAGCTTTTATCTCCGCACCAATGCCCTGGCGCACGCCCTGGACCCCACGCGCCAGACTGGCGGTATCCGCAATAACCGGCAGTCAGAGTTGCTCGAAGACGTCTTCACAATCAACGACTTCGGATTTCCGCTTCAGGAGCCGAATCATCCTTTGTACCTGAATACCGAGTTTGTCGGGCACACTTACCCTACCAAGACCACCGACGACGATGAGCGTCAGCGCGAGCATACTCTGCGCCACGCCCGCATTCATAACCAGCTCGCTTCCGATCCCCGGTACGCCGGCGGCATCGGCTGGTGCGCGTTTGACTACAACACCCACGCGAACTTCGGCGCCGGCGACCGCATCTGTTATCACGGTGTTGCGGACATCTTCCGCGAGTCGAAGCCGGCCGGAGGCTTCTATAAGTCGCAGTGCGATCCTGCCGAAGAAGTTGTTCTTGAGCCCGCGTTTCATTGGGCGCCCAGCGACGAAGCAGGCGGGTTTACCAAGGCGGTAGTCTGCTCGAATTGCGAGCACCTCAAGTGCTACATGCGTGAGAGCGGACTGGAAGCCAGTCCCTGGAAGCTGATTGCTGAACTCGACCCGGACCGCACGGAGTTCGATCACCTGACGTACGCGCCCTTTGTCTTAGATCTTCGCAAACTCGACTACAGGCAAATTGGATTTCGGTGGGGAGACCTTCGCATCGAGGGATACATCAAGGGTCAGCAGGTGATCTCGAAGTCCTTTTCCGGTCGAGGCGTCGACAGGAAATTCAAAATTCTGCCCGATGACACAGACCTGCTCGCCGACGGCGCCGACACCACCCGGGTGGTTTTGCGGGTGACCGATGAGTTTGACGCCATCCGCACCTACGCGAATGACCCTATCCTGTTTACGCTGGAAGGCCCGGCACAGCTCATCGGCGACAATCCTTTCTCGCTCACCGGTGGAACGGGTGCCATCTGGATTCGCGCGAAAGAGCAGGCAGGTACGGTTCGCCTCACGGCGAAACATCCACGCCTCGGCTCGCAGACAGTCGAGTTTACTTTGAGGGGAGTCCCAGCCGAAGCTGTCTGACGAAGAGAGGATGCGTTCCTCGAAAGCCTTTGAAGGCTGCAGGCAGAGCAGAATCACGGTTGCCGTCATAGCCCAGTAAGCCGAAGCGTGGGACAGGGTGCAGACGATAGAATGGCTCTAGTTGCGAAAAACGCGAGGGCCGCTTTGGACCAGTACATTGAACGCGTTGTCGATCTCCTCGACCCGGAGGAGAATCAGACCTACAATCTCGCCCCCGCGGATGCGCGGGCGATGCTGCTGACCCAGCCGGCCGAAGCTATGCTGCGGGTGCAGGGGTCGTTCGCATTGATCGCGCGCGCAGGAAAGACAGTGCGTATGGCCCGATCGCTCGATCGTCCGATGCGCTATTTTCTCGCCAAGCGCAGGGAAGGGCCTGTGTTGATCGTGGCGTCCCGCATCGATGCGATCTATGAGCATCTGCGATCCGAGGGACTGGACGGTCAGTTTCACCCCAGCTACACGCGCATGGTTCCGGCACATTATGTGACTGAGATCCAGCTGGTCGGGTGCCCCGATCCCGATCCGGTGTACACGCGCTTCTTCACCCCGCCGATGGGTGTTTTGCCGCCCGACCTCGATGTCATCGGGGAACGATATATCGCCGCGCTGGCGGAGGAGATCGGCCTTTGGCTCGAGCATGTACCCATGGACGAGCCGCTGGGGGTATGCTTCTCGGGCGGGGTGGACAGTGGCGCGGTTTTCCTGACCACGTACTCCGTGATGAAGCAGCGCGGGATGAACCTGAGCCGGTTAAAAGCGTTTGTGCTGGACCTGGGCCGCGGTTCGGATGTGCAACAGGCGCGTGCCTTTCTGGACGCTGTCGGCCTGAGTCTCTTTCTTGAGCCGGTCGAGGTGGACCCGTCCACGCTTGATCCGCGCGAGACCATTCGCGTGATCGAGGATTACAAGTCGCTGGATGTGGAGTCGGCCAGCATGGCGCTGGCGCTTTGCAAGGGAATTCGGGCGCGTTATCCGGATTGGAGGTATCTGCTCGACGGCGATGGCGGAGACGAAAACCTGAAGGATTATCCCATCGAGGAGAACCCGGAGCTTACGATCCGCAGCGTGGTGAACAACCCCATGCTGTACCAGGAGGGTTGGGGCGTGGGGAAGATCAAACACTCGCAGACGTACAGCGGCGGCCTAAGCCGGTCGTACACGCGCACGTACGCGCCTGCACACAGGCTCGGATTTCGCGGCTTCAGTCCGTTCACGCGCCCGCATGTGATTGCGGTGGCGGAGGCGATCCCGTTTGTCCAGCTGACCGAGTATGACGTGCCACGGCTGTATGCGCTGAAGGGCGAAATCGTGTGCCGCGGGGTCAAGGCGGTCACCGGGATGTCGATGACCGTTTTTGACAAGCGTCGCTTTCAGCACGGGGCTCTTTCGCAAACGGACCTGCGTGAGCGACTGCCGTTTGCAGAGGCGGACTACCGGCGCCAATTTCTGGCGATGTATCAGTAATGGCGGCCACGCTTTCTCTTTATCCGGAAACCGCATCGGAGCGCGACCAATGGGTCCTTGCGCGGCGAGGCGAACGGGTGCCCGTGACGGCCGATCGACCATATGCTTTCCTGCTGGAGCAGGAGCGGTTCGCGGGTGGTGAGTTAGGGGAGGTTGCGACGATCTTCCTGACGAATCGCGAGTGTCCCTGGCGTTGCGCGATGTGCGATCTGTGGCGGCATACGCTGCCGGAGTCGGTGGCGATCGGCGACATTCCCCGGCAGATCAAGTACGCGTTGGAACGCCTGCCTGCAGCGCGGCAGATCAAGCTCTACAACAGCGGGAGCTTTTTTGATCGCGGAGCGATTCCGCCGGAAGATCACGGTGCTATTGCTAATCTCCTGCGACCTTTCGAGCGTGTGATCGTGGAGTGTCATCCGGCGCTGGTTGGCGAGAGCTGTCTGCGGTTTGCGGAACGGATTGAGGGCCGGCTTGAGGTGGCAATGGGCCTCGAGACCGCGCATCCTGGCGTGCTCGAGACGTTGAACAAGCGCATGACCCTGGAACAGTATTCCGCAGCTGCCTCCCGGTTGGAGGCCAGCGGCATCGCTTTACGTTCGTTTGTGCTGGTGCAACCGCCCTTCCTGGCTGCGGAGGAGGCGGTGTTCTGGGCATGCCGGTCAATCGATTTTGCGCAGGCATGCGGAGCCGCCGTGGTCTCGCTGATACCCACGCGCGGCGGCAACGGGGCATTGGATGAGCTCGCGCGAGCGGGAGAATTCGCGCCGCCTTCGCTCCCTGTCATGGAAGATGCTCTTGACTATGGCGTGGGCCGTGGGGCCGGTCGCGTGTTTCTCGATCTTTGGGACTTCCGGCATGTGGTGTGCTGTTCTGCATGCCGAGACGCGCGAAAAGAGCGGCTGCAGCGCATGAACATGCTGCAGAAAACGGAGCGGCGCGTGGCTTGCGCGGTATGCGGAGGCGCTGGATGACGCCGCAGTACGACATCGTGGTAGCCGGGTCCGGCTTTGCCGGGTCACTGATGGCCATGATCGCGAAGCGCCTTGGATTTTCCGTTGTTCTGCTCGAAAAGGGAAAGCATCCGCGCATGTCGATTGGAGAGTCTTCGACGCCGCTGAGCAATCTGCTGCTGGAGTCACTGGCCGATACGTACGACCTGCCGACGCTGCGGCCATTGACGAAGTGGGGCGCCTGGCAGCAGGCCTATCCTGAGATCGGCTGCGGTCTGAAGCGCGGCTTCACGTTCTTTCATCACGATCTTGCAGGTCGGAAGGCGCATGCTGCCGATCGTCAGTTGCTGGTGGCGGCGAGCCCGAACGACACGATTGCAGACACGCATTGGTTTCGCGCTGACTTCGACCGGCTACTGATGCAGCAGGCTTGCGAACTCGGCATTGCGTACCTCGACGGGTGCGATGTGTATGGGATCGCTCGCAGTGATTCGGCGTGGACCTTGCATTGCCGGCAGGGTGAAACGGAGATCGGGCTTCGTGCCCGATTCATGATCGACGCAACCGGGCCGCGAGGTCTGCTGCATCGCGCCTTCGCGTTACAAGAG
>CAXTSA010000002.1:0-29524 GCA_964246755.1 uncultured Acidobacteriaceae bacterium | reverse complement strand
GGGCCGTCGACGGCCTGGACGCCCTCGGCCTGCTGCGGATTCATGTTTTGGAGGAGGCGGTGCACAAAACCAGTTTACCGCCGGAGCAATCTTTACAGCAGGTAAGGAAGAATGGATCGCTAGCGCAGGGGCTGCGGCTGGATGTGAGTACACGGTCACCTTCGATCGCAAAGCAGCCCGTGACCTTGGAATGCGCCTGATTGACTGACGTCCTAAGGGAAGAGAGAAGCAATCGCGAGACAGCAGCGCTGAAATATATTTGCGTGTTTTGCTGCTCGCCCGACGCGGCTTTGGGCTGGTCTAGGGAGAGGCTTCCGTCGGGCTGATAGGTGCGACTGCCGATGCTGCGCTCGCCGGGGGAGCGCCGGTTGTGGGCATTGCCGCACCCTTCAGGTCGCCCCTATGCCGAAGCCGCCCTGATGTGAGTCGAGGCAGCAATTACTTCCCCTCCGCCTGCCACTTCTTCGCCAGTCCCGGCTCCGCGAGCGCCTTGATGAACAACCCGCCCACCACGGACCGCGCCTGGAAGGGTTCCTGCTTGCCCGTCTTTGTGTCATACCAGTCGGTCATCGGCACCCGGCTTTCCGTCGTATCGGCCCACTTCGCCAGCGGCGCGATCATCTGCTCGAACTGCGCCTTGTCGCTCGCCATGGTCGCCGACCACAGCTCCCAGTCGAGCTTCGTATAGTCCTTTCGGGAGTCGAGCGGGAAGCCGTACTGGTTTTCGTGCGCCAGGTACCACTTCACCTCGGACTCGGCGAAAGCCGGCGGGAACAGCTTCAGGCCGAGCAGCCGGTCCCACACCAGGTTGTATTTCTGGCTCCAGGTGCCCGGTTTGTCGAACGCCAGCTTGGTATGGTCACCTTCCACGCCCATCGCGAGGAACTGCTTTGCCATCCCCTCCGCGATTCCCCGGTACTGTTTTGCGACGTCCTCCTTGCCCAGCAGGTGGGCCAGGTCCGCGTACGCGCCTACGCCGAGAACCGCCTTGACCGTCAGGTTTTCCTGGTGCGCCAGGTGCCCGGCGAAATCGTCGGTCGAGAGCTGGTTCACCGGATCCCGGCCCTCTCTCTGGAGATAGTCGGCCCACTTGGTAAACTCAGCCCAGTAATGCTCGGCCACGTGTGCGTTGCCCTGCGTGTGCGCCAGCGCGTCGGCCATGATGAGCATGTTGCCCGACTCCTCGACCGGCTGCTGATCGTCTTCCGTATCCTCGCCGCCGCCGTACACCTGCCCGTTGGCGAGCGGGTACTGGCCGATGTCGTGCGGGGAGAACGGGAATTTCCACCGCGGCAGCGAGGAGTAGCGCAGCACCGGCTCGATCTGCGCCTCCATCAGGGCCGGATTGAAGAACAAGAGGATGGGCGATTGGGGGTACATGACGTCCACCGTGCCCGTGCAGCCGTTCGAGGAGTTCTCCTTGCAGAAGTAGAGCGGCGTGCCGGTTGTGTCCGCGGTGAGCTCGCAGGCGGCGAGCGACTCGCGGTACGCCAGGTCGTCGAGATAGGCGTAGTCGGCGGTGCCGGTTTTGGTCAGGTCCGCGTCGAGTTGCTGGTCGTACTGGCGGCCGCGCGTCTCCAGCGAAGCGTATTGCTGCTCGGCCTCGTCGAGCATGGTGCTGACAGGTTCGTTATTTCGCTGCCAGTACGGGCGCAGTCGCTGGTTCAGGTATTCGAGGGCGAAGCCCTCGGTGTAGCTGACCAGCACGTGCTGCGAGACCGCCGTGCTGCCGACCGAACCCAAATGCAGCAACGTCTCGAGGTGGGCAGCACCGCTGTTCGGCGCGGCCGGCATTTCCATGCTGTCAGGGGTTGTGAGGGTGCCTTGGCTCACGAACTCCGCGTAGGCCTTGCGCAGGCTACCAGGGGCGACGGCTGCCGTCTCAGCATGCGCGCCGCGGGGGACGCCCAGGTGAAAGTAGCCCCAGTCCACGCGAAGATTATCGCCACGCTTGTCCAGAACCCGCTGGTCGCGCGAGCCTACATTCAGCACGTTGAGCGCACCGGTTTGCGAGCGGCCCCAGGTCACGGCCTGCTCGTCGATGTTGACCGCGACGACCGGGTTTACATCGAGCAGCACGTCCACCGCATGTTGGCCGCCGTCCATCGATTTTGCCGTCCAGGTCAGATAGGTCACGGGTCGCGAAAGCAGGTCCATGTCCTGCGGAAACGCGGGCGTGAAAAAGTTGAGCTGCAGCTCGATTCCGGCGCCCTGAAAGGTATACAGCGTGTGCGTAGCCTGCACGCTCAGCGCGGTTTGCGGCATCGCAGGCAGCTCGCGCGGACCGCCACCCATGATGCGATACGGCTTGCCGTCCACCCGTACCAGGCTTTCCAGCGGCTGCGGCGAGCCAGTCCAGTGGCGGGTAGGGCCGTCGGTCAACCTGTCGTAATTCGACCAGATAGAGAAATAGGGATTGTGGGTGACCAGCGGCACCGAGGGCGGCCGGTGCTGCGCGGGTTGCTGGGCAAAGGAAGCGGTAGCAGCGGCGAGAAGGCAGGCAAGCAGTCGAGGCGAACGGAAGCGGCTCATGTCGCAGCCATTGTACGAAGTTTCGTTAGCGACGCGCTCCCTGGCATTCGCTGCACAGGCAATTTCTTCGCAGGTAGTCCCAGGAGTAGATCCCGCTGGTGTGCCCGTCGTTCCACCCGAAGGAGATGGCATAGCGGCCCACCTGCTGCACAGTATCGGGGCGCGGGGCGGGTTTGTACATGGGCAGCAGTGCCGCGGGCTGTGGCTTTGCTTGCCCCGGGGCGCGGCCTTCTTGCTCGCGTTCCTCCTGGCAGGTGGCGCAGGGGCAGGCCTGCCGCAACCAGGGGAAGCTCCAGCGGCTGCGGTGGCCGTCGCGCCAGTCGATCTCCAGGCCCGTGCCTTCGGTCTTGAGCACGCGCACTTTCACCGGTTCGGCCGCCTCGCGCGGCAGGGGCGCTTGGGCCGCCTCTTCTTTTTTCGCCTGTTCCGGGGAAACGAGGCGGAATCCTTCGTGGCTCATGGGTCTAGTTTATAGGCCGCCATTGCGCTGGAAGAAATAAGCCGCCATGGCAAAGCCGAGCACGGTAACCAGAGCGCGCATCAGGCGAGCATTGACGCGCCGCGCGCCCCGTCCACCAACATAGCCGCCGACCGCGCCCGTAACCATCATCAGTAGGCAATGCTGCCACAGCACCTGGCCCTCGACGATGAACAGCAGCACCGCGACGCCGTTCGCGATCGTGGTGGTGACGACCTTGAGCGCGTTGATCTGGTTGATGTTTTCCACCCCGAACAGCGCCAGCAGCGACATGACCAGGAAGCCTGCGCCGGCGCCGAAGTAGCCGATGTAAAGCGTGACCACGACCATGCCGCAGACCAGCGGCAGCAGCAGCGGCCGGACGGGTTCGAGGTCGTCCGCCGGCATACGCTTTCCCCGAGCGCGCGCGGCCAGCCAGCGTGAGAGCGGGGTGGAAACGGCAAACAGGCTCGCTGCGCCCAGCAGCAGCCACGGCACCAGGTGCAGGAATGTCGCCTGCCCGGTGTGCAGCAGGATGACACCCCCGCCAACTCCCCCGACAGCGGCTGCCAGACCCAACGGCAGCAACAGGTGCCGGTTATGGGCGAGGTCGCGCCGGTAAGCGGCGATGGAGGTGAACTGCCCCGGCCACAACGCCACCGTGTTGGTCGCGTTCGCCTGGATCGGCGGCACGCCCAGATTGAGCAGGGCGGGGAACGACAGAAACGACCCGCCGCCCGCGACGGCATTGAGCAGGCCCGCGATAAACGACGCGAAGCATAGCCATATCATGCGGCCGTTAAGCGTAACAGTCGAAAGCAGGCTCATTCCGAAGGGAACTGAAAGGATGGCTGACATCGAACCGGAAAATTGACCGAGTTTGCCAGAAAGCAGTGACGGTGAGCCTCGCTGTGGAGAGAAGCTGCTCTCCCCAGGTCAGTGCCGTGGGCGACGGTAGTGCTGGGTTGTAATGTGACCTGGGCAAACCTGCCGCTGCCGTCTGGCAGCTCTTCCATCAGTCCTTCTGCACCGTCGACGTAATCCAGAACCACGACTCCCGCATCGGCGCACAAGTGCAGGTACCAGAGCTTGTGGCAGGCGGAAAGAGAGGCGACGAAGAGCTCCTCCGGATTCCAGCGCGTCCGGTCTCCCCGAAAAGCCGGATCGGACGATCCCGCAATCTCGGGTTTGTCCTTGGCGCATATCTCAAAGGAGCGCCTGTAGTCTCGATAGCCTGAAGTACCGGTTCCCGTATTGCCGGTCCAGCACACTTTGGTGTTGTAGCGGTGCATGCGAGCCATGCTCTCAGGGTAATCGCTTCGGCACAAGCGACGAGCGGGTCATACCCTCAGCACCGCGTGGCCGCCCCGCGAGCGTGATCCTGGCAGCAATTTTCCAGGGCAGTGCCTACGCCGCACTCGGCTTTGTCTTCCGTGGCCTGCCGCCTTTGGCGCCGTTCGCGCGGGAGGCGGCTTGTTTGCGCTCGGTGCGGGCCGCCCCGCCTTTACGCTGGAGCGCCTGCATCCAGAGCCGGTTGCCGTAGGAGCCGCCGATCAGCTCATGGATGTCGAAGGACACGCCGAGCGAGGGCCAGTCCAGGCCCGTTCCAGGGCCCAGTACCTCGAACTCTCGCAGTTGCGACGGGGAGGCAAAGGCGAGCCCTTGGATGTCCTCGAGGGGCAGCACGATGCGGCCACCGTCCGACATGTTGAGAATCATCAGGCGCTGTTCGTCGTCGAACTCGACGCGCTCGACATGGGGGTTCGGGGGCTGGTTGCCGTATTTGGCCCGCCAAGCTTCAAGCTGCCTGTCGGTTTCCCGGTCGATTTCCTCGTCAGAAAGCTTTTCCATGAATTGCCTCCCAGAATGCCAGCAACTCGGCGTACTGCTTCACGGCCGTGCGGCGTATCTGGCGAACTGTATTGTTTGGCGCGTTGATGGGTCTCACGGCGCTCTCACGCTCCGCGATCCGGATACTTCCATCCGCAAGCAGTTCGAGGATCACCTGATGTCCCGCGTAGAACGCATGGACTTGAGGCGGCAGATGGTCGTGCGCGTAGCACTGGAATCACACCCCTTCAAACTGCTTGGAGCCCATGCATTGACAATAACCCAACTAAGTCGGGAAGGAAAGCTGGTTTCGCTAGCCCGCCAGCACCGGCGTAGCCGCCATCAGCGCCCGCGTATACGGGTGCTGTGGCGCGGCGATCACCTGCGCTGCCGGACCCATCTCCAGCAGCTTCCCCTTCTGCAGCACCGCGATCTCCGTGGCCAAGTACCGCACCAGCGGCATGGAATGGGTGATGAACAGATAGGTAAGCGAGAACTCGCGCTGGAGCGAGCGCAGCAGGTTGACCACCTGCGCGCCTACGCTCACGTCGAGCGCCGAGACCGGCTCATCGAGCACCAGCACCTCGGGCCGCAGGGCGAGCGCGCGGGCGATGTTGATCCTCTGGCGCTGGCCGCCGGAGAACTCGTGCGGATAGCGCTCGAGCGCCGAGGCGTCAAGGCCGACCGTGCGCAGCAGCTCACCCGTCGCGGTTTGTAAAGCAGCCTTGCTGCGAGCGGCCTCATGTTTATGGATCAGGAATGGCTCGGCGAGGATTTCCCGGACGCGCATGCGCGGGTTCAGCGCGGCGTAGGGATCCTGAAAGACCGGCTGCATGCGACGCCGCAGCTCCCGCATGGCGGTACGGGAGGCGCCCGCGAGCGGCGAGCCTTCAAACGTGATGACGCCGGAGGTGGGCGGGATCAGTCCCAGAGCCATGCGTGCGATGGTGCTTTTGCCCGAGCCGGACTCGCCGACCAGTCCCAGGGTTTCGCCCCGCCGCAAGGGAAACGACACATCGTCGACCACGGTGGTCGTGCCGCTTTCGCCCGCGCCTGTGCGGGGATAGGTCTTGCTGACGTGCGTGAGCTCCAGAATGGCGGCCATACTCGCCCAGAGTAGCAGCCGGATCAGAGGCGGTTCAGCGACCGCCTTGCCAGTGCCGGAAACAGGGGAGTAGAGTGGCGACGCTTCTTGCCCCAGCAAATTCAGGAGAAATCCATGCCGCAGCTTTCCCGTCGCAGCCTGTTCGCCCTCGCCTCGGCCTCCGCCGCTACGCTCGCCCTGCCGTCTGTGTTCGCGCCCCGTGCGGCGCAGGCGCAGGCGCTTCCGCAAAACCTGCTCACCGATGCGCAGACCCTGCTCAACTCCATCAGTTCCGGCTTCGACTTCCAGAACCGCATGATGGACGCCTACGCGACCGGCTCGACGGTGCGCCTGACGCAGAGCTACAGCGACGAAGCGCTGGGCGCCACGGCGTTCACCTATGACAACGCCGTGGCGATTCACGCCTATCTGGCGGCGGGCGACACGGACGACATCGCGCGCGCCGAGATCCTCGGTATGGGGCTCTTGTATGCGCAGGCACACAATTTCCCCATCAGCGACGGGCGGTTCGCGCAGGCGTACTTTGTGAATGTGCCGGCGGCCGACGGCAGCGGCGCATATATCACCCCGGCCGCCGCGCCCTACTACTTTTACGGGAGCGCGGTAGGGGACCAGGCCTGGGCCGGCATGGCGCTTGCACAGCTTTATCAGCACACACAAAACAGTCGGTACTTGGCGGGCGCGGTACTGGTCGGCAACTGGATCGTCGCCAACGCGTACAACACGCAGGGGCCGGGCGGTTACTCGTTCGGCACCACGATCAACCCGCAAAACCAGTCGGTGCCATCAACCAATGGCAAATCGACCGAGCACAACATCGACACGTATGCCTTTTTCACCATGCTGAGCAAGCTCACGCAGGACGCCAACGCGAGCAACGGAATGGCCTGGTCCGCGCTCGCCGCGCACGCGCTCTCGTTTGTCGTCGCGACGTTTAACACCGCGGGCCCGTACTTCTACACCGGCACGCTGGGTGACCAGGTCACGATCAACACGTCGCCGATCCCGGAGGATTGCCAGACCTGGTCGTACCTGGCTGGGCTGGACGCGCGGACGCAGGGCACCATCGACTGGGCGCTCGCGAACCTGCAAACCACCGATACTGCTTCGGCTCCTCACTCGAGCCTGACGGGTAGCCAGACGATCCATGGCCTGGTGTTCGACACGGCCAGCCTGACGACAACGGCAGACGACCCGCAGGCCGTGTGGCTCGAAGGTACGGCGCACACCGTGGCGGCGCTGGTGGCGAGGGTGCTGCGGGGCGGCGGAAACCTGCCCTCTCTGCTCTCCGACCTGACCCAGGCCGTGCAGCTGCTGGGCCAGGGCGTCGTGGCGCAAGCGACGCTGGGCGCGGGCAAAACCGTCGGCGGACGTCCGATCCCGGTTGGACTGGGCCTGGTGGCCGCGACGAGCGTGCTCGATACCGGCTTCGGCTACACCTACGGTCCGTCGCTGCACATCGGCGCGACCGGCTGGTACCTGATCGCCGCGCTGGCCGCGAACCCGTTCCAGCTTGGGTATCGGGTGGTGGGGTAGGACTCCGCACTGCATTAAATCGCGGGAAGACGCCCGGGAACTCTCGAGCGCCTTCCCGCATGAAGAAGGCTGCGGGCGTGAACTCAATGGATCTCCGCTCGATTTCGCTTGCTTCCCGGCTGGAGCTCATTTATATGTTTAAACACCTTTTTTCGAAAGGCAAGTTGAAGGAGTTCCAATGAGGATTGCCGGCATCGTCGCACGCATTTTGCTCGGACTTATGTTTACCGTATTCGGACTGAATGGGTTTCTGCACTTCATCCCCATGAAGGGCGGGGACATGTCGCCGCTCGCCATGCAGTACATGGGTGCCATCGCGCAGTCGGGCATGCTGCACGCCGCCTTCGCCCTGCAACTCATCACCGGGCTGATGCTGCTGGCCGGCGTATTCGTTCCTCTGGCGCTGGTGCTGCTGGGCGCGGAACTGGGCAATATCCTGCTGTTCCACGCAACGATGGCGCCCAAGGGCATCGTCAACGGACTGGTGGCGTTCGTGTTGTGGTTGATCGTGTTCTGGAGTGTGCGGGACAGTTTTGCCCCACTCTTTCGCGCTCGTACCTGAGGGCCGGAATCGTACAGACGAGACTCCTCTTACCCGTTCCGGAAAGGTCCGCTTGCGCGAAAGCTCGGACCTTCCGACGGCCGATGTTGAAGGTTAAGTGTTCAGCTTCGCGCGTCTCGCCGACACCGTAACAGCCTCAAGGGCGGTAGCGACTGTTTCAGGACGCGCCAATAAAACGAGGAGGAACGCGCTGTGAATGCTGCGCCAACGCCCAAAAAAGCGAGGCAGCCTTGGCTGCCTCGTGGATCCGCTTCGTACTGAATGATTGCTTCCGCGTCGTCGGCTTCTAAAAACTGGGTCCTCCCGACCGGAGCGAAGTGAAGTCGATAGCGAGGTGCGCCAAGGGATCTGCGCTTAAACCATCACTCCGCGAACAATTGCCTCAGGAACTGAGATATCGAGATTCTTGACGTCCAGCGCATTGTCCTCGATGAATTTGCGCCTTGCCTCGACGTCCTCGCCCATAAGCGTGGTGAAGATCTGCTCGGTGGCGGCGATGTCCTCGAGCTTGACGGAAAGCAGTGTGCGACGCTCGGGGTCCATGGTGGTCTCCCACAGCTGCGGCGCGGTCATCTCGCCCAGGCCCTTGTAACGCTGTACCTGGTACTCCTTGCGTCCCTGGTCGATGACGTATTCAAACAGCTCGCCGGGGGTACTCTTGGTGACCGGCTCGTGGGAGGTACGGCCCTGCCGCTTGGGCGCCGGTCGTCCGGCCTCAACTTCGCCGGTCGTCGCGGTATCCGTTTCCTCAGAATCCGGATCTGGCTGCGTCTCGGGGACGGCCGCAGCCGCTTTGCTCGCGTACTCAACCGTGAACGGAGCCTGCAGCTGCTCGCGCAGCAGCATGTATTTGGTCATCATTTGGCGGTACTCGGGCGTCGATGCCAGCGTCCAGTCCAGCTTGCGCGTGGCGCCCTGGGCATCCACGTAGCTTACCGACCAGGTCTGGTGCTCCTCGTCGAACGCCGGCGCGTGCACGGCCTTAAACTGGTAGCTCCCCGCGATCTTCTCGAGTCCGTCGTGGATTGTGACCAGCTTCGCCGGCGCCTGCCCAGACTCGACGCTTTCGAAGTCCCCGCGGCGCATCAGCTCCTGGCTGGCGAGCAGGCCGATCACCTCGTCATTCCGGAGTCGACGGTTGACGCTCTCGAAGAAGCCGACGTACTCGTTGAGCTGGCCCATGAACTTCGTGAGCGCCGGGCCTTCAATCTGGCCCTTTGAGCCGCCCTCGGGCGTTACGCCATACTTGACGATCATGCCCTCGGAGGCGCGCTTGACCATCACGCTCACGAACTCGCGGTCGTCCTTGATGTACTGCTCGAACTTGCCTTTCTTGATGCGGTAAAGAGGCGGCTGCGCGATGTACACGTGGCCGCGCTTGATCAGCTCCTGCATATGCCGGAAGAAAAAGGTGAGCAGCAGGGTGCGGATGTGTGAGCCGTCAACGTCAGCGTCGGTCATCAGGATGATTTTGCCGTAGCGCAGCTTGGACGGGTCGAAGTCGTCCTTGCCAATGCCGCAGCCGAGCGCCGTAATCATGGCGCGAATTTCCTCGTGGCCCAGCATCTTGTCATAGCGGGCCTTCTCGACGTTCAGGATTTTGCCCTTTAGCGGCAGGATGGCCTGGTATTTCCGGTCGCGGCCTTGCCGGGAGGTGCCGCCGGCGGACTCGCCCTCCACCAGGTACAGCTCGCAGCGCTCCGGGTTGCGCTCGGAGCAGTCGGAAAGTTTTCCGGGTAGTCCGCCGCCGTCGAGTGCGCCCTTGCGACGGGTCAGGTCGCGCGCCTTGCGGGCCGCCTCGCGCGCGCGGGCCGCGTCGATGGCCTTGTTGATGATTTTTTTGGCGATCTGCGGGTTCTGCTCCAGGAACATGCCCAGCTTCTCATTGACCAGCGCCTGCACGGTCCCTGCGATGTCGGAGTTGAGCTTGCCTTTGGTCTGGCCCTCAAACTGCGGCTGCGGCAGCTTGACCGAGACTACCGCGACAAGGCCCTCGCGGACGTCGTCGCCCGAGAGGTTTTCCTTCATGTCCTTAAAAAGTCCAAGCGCCTGGCCGGCGGCGTTGATGGTTCGCGTGAGCCCGGTCTTGAAGCCGGAAAGGTGCGAGCCGCCGTCGGCCGTGTTGATGTTGTTCGCAAAGGTAAAGACGGTGTCCGAGTAGGCGTCGTTGTACTGAAGCGCGATCTCCATATCTACGCCGTCGCGCAGTGCCTCCATCACGATCGGCTGTTCGTGCAGCACAGCCTTCCCCTTGTTGATGTGGCGGATGAACTCGGCGATGCCGCCGGCGTACTTGAAATCACTCCGCTTGGGCTCGCCGGTCTTGGGGTCGAGCGTGCGCTCGTCCACCAACGTGATCGCCAGGCCCTTGTTCAGGAAGGCGAGCTCCCGCAAACGCTGCGCAAGTGTGTCGTAGTTGTACTCGGTAACCGTGAAAATGGACCTGTCGGGAAGAAAACGTACCTTTGTGCCGCGGCGCTTCGATGTCCCGGCCTGACGCAGCTCGGAGATGGGGGCACCCTTCGAGTAATCCTGCTCGTAGGTGTGGCCGTCCCGCCAGATTTCCACATCGAACGCCTCAGACAGGGCGTTAACGCAGGACACGCCTACCCCGTGCAAACCGCCGGAGACTTTATAGGTGGAGGCGTCGAATTTTCCGCCGGCGTGCAACTTTGTTAAAACCACTTGAACGGCAGGCATCCGTTCGCCGTTGTCGAGCGTTTTCAGGTCAACAGGGATTCCGCGGCCGTCGTCAATGACCGTGATGGAGTTGTCCACATGGATGATGACGTCGACATGGGTGGCGTAACCGGCCAGCGCTTCATCGACGGAGTTGTCGACCACCTCGTAGACCAGGTGATGCAACCCCTGCTCGCCGGTCGAACCGATGTACATGGCGGGGCGCAGGCGCACGGCTTCCAGGCCTTCCAGAACCTTAATATTCTCGCTCGTGTAGGTGCCGATTGCAGCCGATACAGGCATTTCAGACGGAAGAGAACGATCGTTAACGGACATGCAGCTCCAGTGCGCGGGAAGGGGCGGCGGACTGCCGGAAATGGGGGCAACCACGTGGGAAAAGACCGCTGCCGAACGAGACCGCGTATCTCTATGTTAGCATTCGGGCCTTCCCGGCGGAGGGCGGAGCAGGTATCTTCGGAGAGTTCCGACGGTAACCACTGTTCACGGAAAATTGAACGTTTTCTGCAATTTACGCTTTGCAGGCGAGGCTCGGGAACGCTACTGTTGGCAAGCAGAGGAGAACTGCTTCGGTCCGAAGAGTACTCTCTCTGTGAGCAGACAAACGAAACTTCAATCCTGGAGACCCAGAATGAAAACAATGCGTGTCGTGTCCATGCTATTCGTAGCCGCCTGTATGGTGGCAGCCGCCTCGACCACTTTCGCCGCTCCTGTTCCAAGCCAGAAAACGCAGCCGATTCAGAAGTGGGGACTCCAGGCCGCGCCCGTTCCGAGCCAGAAGACGCAGCCGATGCAGAAGTGGGGAGTTGTTTAAGCCACACACTTGTGACCTGTACTTTGCTTCCTGCTCGCGGGTCTCAGGACCATACAATCTTTAGTGAGACCCGCTCGTGACCGCGACCTACATTCTGGCTGTCCTGACGAACGCTGAGCCATGTGCCTGGCTCGTTACCCTCATCGCCATCTATTTCTGCGGCGAACGAAGGACGCGGCGTCTCCAGAGTAGCAGCTTAAAAAACGTCAGGAACGACGAGACTCCCCCCGACTATCGTCCGCTTGGAGCGTTTGTCGTATGCAGGCTACTCAGTTCACTGGCTTATCCAATCCTTATCGGGCGAGTTCTGCCGTTGGGTATAAGCGCGCATACAGCTCGCATCGTCAACGAAGCCCTGTACTGGACGTTTTACCTTCTTTCAACGGTGTGCGTCTTCTTTGTCATGGCTGTCATCATCAGGAATAGCCTGCGCCCATTGCCAGGGCTCTCCTCGGCGGCTTTGATCGTTTTTCGCTGGGCTTCGTTTCTCGCGCTGGTCATTGCGCTCACGGCGCATCTGCCGATCTTTGGACTAAGAAACGGAATCCTCTGGCTCAACGAAGCCAGCATCTCGTTTTCGCTCTGCGTTTGTACGTTTGAGACTTCGTTGCTGGTGATGCTGCTGCGGCAGTTGCGGCGACTGGGGCTCTGCCTCCGCAGCCGCCCGATCGGGTTTGCGCTCGGGATCACTCTGCTAGGCTGCATGGACCTTGTATCTGCTATTACCTTGAATGCTTCCACCCGCGTGGTGGTCTCGGTAAGCCTGCTGAATGAAGGCGTGATCTTCTTCGTACTCACCTTGTGGACGTACTACATTGTCGCGCCCGAGCCGAAGCGGCTGGCGCATTCCCTCTCGCCGGCTTCCGGGCTGATGAAGTGGAATGAGATCGCGCTCAAACTTGGGGTGAGCGGGAAGCAGGCCGAGCAGACGCCTTTCATCTCCGGCGTGGAGTCGACCGTAGACGCAATCCTGGAAAGATTTAAAAGTCGGGCCGGGTAGAGGCGGAAACGGCTCTAAGGGCTCTGGAATCAGCGGAACGTTGTAGACTTCTCTCGGCGCGAACAATCTCAGCCCGTCTGGCCCAGCTTTCGCTCGGGATCAAAGCTGTCGAGGGCGGCATAACGGTTCTCACGCCACGTGCTTCGGGCATAGCAAAAGGCCGGCGCGTTGGCACCGACCCTTTGCTTCTGCTCGATCGACTTAGTCGGCAGCGATTTGCTGAGGAGCGGCCGTCTCGGCAGCCGCGAGAGGCTCGATCGCTACAAAGCGGCCCGTCCGACCGCGATCCAGGAACTTGACCCGGCCGTCGATTTTAGCAAACAACGTGTCATCGCTGCCTATGCCCACATTCAAGCCAGGCTTCAAGCGTGTACCGCGCTGGCGTACGATGATTGATCCGCCCGTGACGAGCTCGCCGCCGAACCTTTTTACGCCCAGCCGCTGTGCGTTGGAATCGCGGCCGTTCTTCGAGCTGCCTAATCCTTTTTTATGTGCCATCGTTCTTCTCCGTTACGCTCAGGCTTTCCGCCGGCGCGGTTTTGGCCCGAGACTTCTAGGATCCCGCCGCTTTCAGGCCTGGGGCCCGTAGCTCTGCCCGTTGACCTGGATCTCGCCGATCTTGACCTGCGTAAAGGACTGGCGATGTCCCTGTAGTTTTTTGTACTGCTTCTTCCGCTTGTAGTGGAAAACCAGAATCTTATCGCCGCGACCCTCGCCGACAACCGTCGCGAGCACCTTGGCGCCTTCTGCCGGCTTGGTCACCGAACCTGCTTCGCCCGAAAACGCGAGCACTTCGCCAAACTCCACCGCTCCATTCTCATCGGCTGCAATTTTCTCGATCTTTAGCACGTCGCCCGGAGCGACGCGGTACTGCTTTCCACCGGTACGGATCACCGCGTACATATAGGTTCCTCTCGATCGACGGCTCGTTGGTACATGAAGGCGTCGCAATCCTTGTTCAAGCCTGCAGATGCACGCATGCTTTCGAAGCCATCTCCCAAAAATCACAGATGGTCAGGAGGAAGGCCGCTTCGCCTGGAGAACCACAGGCAGCGGAGCGGGCAGGACGCAAACAGGAGAACTTTCCCAGTGTAGCCGCGGTCCGCTGCCCGGTCAACCGCCACGGCCCGAAAAGCGCGAACTTAACGAAACCACCGTACCTGCCAGGCCTTTTTCGCCGACTGGAACAGGTACACCGAGAGGATCGCGATGAGCGGCTCGAAGGGATGTCGGAACCGGGCGTGCACCGTCACGAAATAGTACAGAAGCGGCAGCAGCGCGAAGCACCACGCAAACAGTCCAGCCGCGGGCACCCGCCGGCGCAGCGCCAGCGCGAGTCCTAAAAGGCCGGCGATGGAGGTGAACTGGTAGTTCAGGTTGCGCCCGTATTCGACGTAGGGTGCGTCGTCAGATGGATGCGGGACCGAAAACCAGAAGTAATAAAAGCGTTTGGCGCTCAGCTTAAAAAAGCGGGGCCAGTCCGACCGGATGATCGCCTTGGCCTTGTCGCCGCGCATTTTCACGTAAGCGACCTCGCCCATCTCGCGATACAGGCGCAGCTGGCCGGAGCTCTCGCCGGGGTGGTTGTACTCCATGAGCAGGCCGACCGCGCCGGGCCCATTGCCCAGGTAGAGCTCCGCGCCAAAGTTGCCGCGCAGCGGAACCCAGTGATGGAAGGCCTGCCAGTTGCGCCAGCTCCAGGGCGCGATCAGCGCGAGACACACCACGGCGCCGAGCGCCGCCTTGCCGACCTGCCTGGGCCACTGCCGCCCGGCGCCTGCCAGAATCCACACCCCGATCACCGGGAGCATAATGCACACCTCGGGGTTGGAGAGCGCGATCAAACCCCACAACAGCCCGAACAGCGCCCAGCGTCCTAGAGTCTGGCGCGGTGCCGGCGACCCGGAAGGCTCGCCGATCCCGCGCATCCGCAGCGCAAGCACCAGCACGCACGAGAACAGGAACGCAGTCAGCGTCATCTCCCAAATCCACTTGACCGAGTACTGCATCGCGGCCGGGTACAGCGCCCAGAGCCACGCCGACCAGCGCGCTACGTCGAACCCGCCGCGGGCGCTTAACCCGCCGCGGGCGCTTGACCCGCCGCGGGCGGCGTTCCCGTTGAAACACCGCGCCGCGATCTCCCAGGTGGTGCGCACCATCAGCGCATTCAGCACGCAGTTGATCGCGAGCAGTATCCAGGCCGAAAACGCAGTGTACACGCCGAACAGCTTGAACACCCCCGCGATCAAAAGCGGATAGGCGGGCGTAACCCAGGCGGTCGGCCCGGTGTGCCCGTTGAACGGGTCCGAGTAGCCGTAGCCGGTCACAAGTGCCCGCGCGATGCGCGCCATCTCCCAGCCGAACTGGAAATGGTCCCCGTAAGGGCGCACGCGCCAGGTGTGCGCGAATGTCATGTAGGCGATCCGGATCGAGAGCGCGATCCAGAACAGGGACCACGGAGCGGAGAAGCGTGCTCGCCCGACAGTCGCATCCGTTTGAGAGCTCTGCGGGAGATGCATCGTCCGGGTAGAAGGAGCGGCCACAGCGCGATTGTATCCGGCCTTCCTGCGGCTTACTATGGATCGCGCAAGCGTCACCGATCCCGCAAGAGCGAACCAGGCTTGAGCCGGATTGCATTCTGAGCCCAGCGATGCCTACCGCTGTCGAAGTGGTCTCATGAACCGAAAAAGGGTCGTAACGTCACGAGTGAGACCCGCTCCCAAAGCGGGTCTCATGCCGCTCGCCGAAGCCCACGAGGCAAAGATGAGACCACTTCTCTCCACCCCGCCCGTCTCTACGCGGCCCGCGCCGGACGCCATTGCCGGCCCGTCCGCGACCCGTTTGCAGTCGCTCGATGCGCTGCGCGGTCTTACGGTCGCAGGCATGATCCTGGTCACCGATCCCGGCACATACTCCGCGCGCTATTCCATGCTGGCACACGCGGAATGGCAGGGCTGGACCGCCACCGACATGATTTTTCCTACATTTCTCTGGATTGTGGGCGTGGCCATTCCTTTTTCCCTGGCGTCGCAGAGAGCCGGGAGCGCAACGCCGGCAGCGGTCCTCGGGCGCATTCTCCGGCGCACCGTTCTGCTCATCGTCCTAGGTCTGGTGCTCAACGGCTTTCCGCATTACCACCTTCACACGCTCCGCATTCCGGGCATCCTGCAGCGCATCGCGGTCTGCGAATGGCCCCTCCCCCACGATTCGCAGGCTCTCGCCGCGAGTGCCAGCTTATTCGCGCGAAAGTGACTTCGGTGCTTGCCGGGCTGCATGCGCCGTGCGATGGTGTGGAGCACAAGCCGGAAAAGTACCTCGGCCCGGACGTCACAGACAGAGGAGGCACCCTCGCTATGATCTCTCCCACGCACCCGTTGCGCCGTATCTTCCATGAGCTGGTTCGCGAGTGCTTCCGCGACGTGATGCCCCCGTCCAGAGGCCAGGCCCGGGGCAGGGCCGACCACGAGATCTCCTCGTATGTTGCCGATATGCTGACCGAGTTCTCCTCGACCGACAAGCTGTACCCCGTAGTTGACGAAGGGGGCCGGCCGGTACGCGATATTGCGGCGCTGCTCCAGGCGTCTGATCCGGTGCACGGCAGCGCGCCCTCCTTCGATGCGGAGCGCCGGCTGCGGAAGCATATCGGTGACTACCTGCTGTTCTCGGCCGGCATGGCCCCCCGCCACGCGGCAACGGCTGAGAGCATGAACATGATGGTGCGGGCCGGGCAGGAGAGTTACTGGGTGGTTTCGCAGTTCAACCTGTTCGAATATGAGCGCGAGGCGCCGCTGTTCGGGCGTTTGAGCGCTTCGTTCGAGCCCTGTGTGCACGGGCTGCGCGAAGTCTTCGCCCGGCTGCAGCGGAACGGGCCCCGTTTACTGATGTAGGCGGCCTGGGGCTTTCGAGGCCCCAGCCCGCTCTCAACTCGGAGCGGCTTGTTAGAAAGCAGAGCTGGGTCGGCTATACACCACTGTCGCCAGATCGGTATTCCTTCTGCGGAACGTCACCGGCTGCGTCCAGATCTCTAAGCTAACCGTGCGGTAAGGTCGCACTTATCCGGTGAGCTCTTTCCGCCGCAACTCGAACGGCGGCTTTTACCCCTGGCGCTTCTCCTGAATGGCTGGAGGCGTGTCGAGCGGTTCGCAGCGGGAATGTATGTGGGTAACCTACAGCGCTTTCCACTAGGTGACTATAAATAGGCCTAAGTAATTACCGCCGTGCGCGAACCAACGTTTCTATGCAGCTGTTTCATCATGCTCCAGGGCTTAACCCTTTCATTCTTCTAGAGCTTCATGTGCACGCCAGCTGCACCAAATAGCTTCACGCGCTCCAGTGGTAACAGCAATTTAATTCTTATTGACAGTGCGGAACCTAATCGGTACATTTCGCATCTGACAGCGCTTCTCGCAAGCGATCCGTCGCAAAGATTAGGAATAAGTAAGCCATCTCGGGCGCCTTGTTTTACGTTCCCCGCGTAACTTGTCGCCGTCTTTCGGTTTGTCGCTTTCGCAGTGTTTGGTCAGTTTTGCTCTGAAAATGCCAGCCGCGCTCACGACGGCTGCTACTCCGAGCCCCGCAGAAGCTTTTCTTCGTTCGCTAAACCTCGCTAGGAGGGTTAGCACTCCACTCCTTTACCTCGGTTCGACTGGAGCAGCAATGACACACCGTAGCTTTGCAACACTGTCACGACCTTTCCTCTGCCTTGCGTTTCTCATCCTCACCGCGACCGCGGGTTTCGCTCAATCCTTCACGGTGAGCGCGAACCCTCAGTCGCTTACGGTCTATCCGGGTGAGACCAACGTTCCAGTAACCATCAGCGTCTCGAGCAGCACATATACGGGCCCCGTAAACGTGACCCTCTCGGGCCTGCCGACGGGCATCACCCTCGCGCCGGCGCCACTCACCCTCACTCCCGGCGGTACCGGCACTCTCATGCTCAACGTTGGGGTGAACGCCGATCAGGAAGCCTTTCCGGCGGCCAATCCAACGGACCCGAACAGTGCGACCAACACGGTAACGGTGATAGGATCGGTAGGCTCGACCACGGCGACATCGACGCTGAAGTTGACGGTATCTCTGAGCAATCCGAACTTCGCGCCAGCACAGGGGCAGATCACACTTCCGATCGTCAAGATCGACACCAGCGGGACGCCCGTCACGAGCGGGTCTGTTGATGTACCCGGCACGATTTCGATCACCTCCGCGGACGGCTCAACCTCGTATCTGCCCAACTCTTCCGACGCGGATAACACGGCCACCTTCCACGTACACGGAAACACCACCGCGCTCATGCCGAAGCTGCCTTATCACATTCACCTGAACACCAGTATCGACCTGCTCGGGACCATGGGGCTAAGCTGCCCTTACGTTACAAACGGCAAGGCAAAGCCGGTATGCGACAAGGCCAAAAAATATCACCTGCTGGCAAACTACGACGACAAAACGCTGCTGCGGGACTGGGCTGCCTCCGCCCTGGCCAATGCCATTCCTTACGGGGGCGCCTACCTGGATGAAACACCTGTACCGTCGCCGAACAAGGGAGTAATCCCCACGCCGAGCGGCACCTCGGTGCACATGCCGTGGGCGCCCCACTCGCTCTTTGTGGAGCTTTACCTCAACGGGGCCTATGAGGGCGTCTACCAGCTGATCGAAGATGAAACCGACGTCGACGCGCACAAGCTCAACATCACCGAGCTGGCGGCGACAGACAATGGCGGAGCGGGCGATGACATCACCGGCGGATACATCGGGGAGATCGACCAGCACCAGGACGAAGACTTTGTCTTCCACACGCCGAAGGGTTTGCCGATCGGCTTGATCAACCCTGATTTCGGGCCCGGTAGCGCGCAGATCGCGGCGCAGGACGACTACATCTCCAGCTATATCGACAACGCCGAAACCGCGCTGTTCTCGTCCAGCTTCACGGATCCAACCACCGGTTGGCGTGCTTACTACGACGAAGCCTCCGCGATCAACTTCTACCTTGTCAATGATGTAATGGGCAATGTGGATGGCGGCGATTTCTACAGCAGCACTTACGTGTACAAAGCGATCGATAACCCATTCCTGTACATGGGGCCGATCTGGGATTTCGACATTAGCTCCGGCAACGTGAATTACTTTCCAATCGATAACCCGACCGTGCCCTGGATGCAGGTTCAGGCGATCTGGTACACCCAATTCTTCAAGGATCCGGGCTTTAAAGCGGATGTAATCAAGCAGTTCAATACGCTCAAAAGCAATGGAGTGTTTTCGAACTGGATCGCGTCGATCTCGCAGCAGGCCGCGAATCTCGAGCAGGCGCAGGCCAATAACTTCGCTCGCTGGCCCATGGTTGGCGAAATGGTCTGGCCGAACCCCGAGGCAGCGGGCAGCTATGACGGGGAAGTCGCGTACCTGACGAACTATCTCAACCTGCGCGTGGCTTATCTTGACTCGCTGTTCAACGGCAAGGCGAAAACTTCCACCTCCGTCAGCTTCCCGAGCGGCACCTTATATCTTGGCGCGCCTGCGCAGCTCACCGCCCATGTAATCGGCAGCACAACGCCCACGGGCACTGTGTCTTTCTTTTCAGGCAGTACGGTGATAGGCACGGGCCCGCTCGATGGCACCGGAACCGCGAACCTGACTACAAGCAGCTTGCGGCTGGGCAGTCATACGATCAGCGCTGTCTATAACGGCGACTCCAATAACGCGCTCTCGTCCTCGGCCGCAACAACGGTAAACGTGGTCCAGCCGCTCGTGAGCACGGTCACCAGTCTCGCAAGCTCCGCCGTGAACGCAGCTTCGGGCGCCACGGTCACTCTAAGCGTGTCAGTCGTCGGCAACTCCGGCAGCACCACGCCGACCGGCACCATCACCTTCACCTCCAACGGCAGCACGATCGGCACCGCACCCCTGGCAAGCGGCACCGCGAGCTTCGCGACAACCACGCTGCCGAACGGCACCGATTCCATCCAGGCGCTGTATTCGGGCGACGCGGCGTACAAGGTCTCGACCTCGAACTCGGTCCCGGTCACGGTCGCCGGCAACGGCGTCAAAGTCACGGTCGGCACCATTCCGAGCGGCCTGGCGTACACCGTTGACGGCACCACCTACAACACACCGCAAACGCTTTCGCTGAACTCCGGGACAACCCACACCCTCAGCACCACGTCGCCGCAAACCGGCAGCGGTACGCAGTCGACGTTCACAGGCTGGTCCGACGGTGGAGCGCAGACGCACTCCATCACCGTGCCGGCAACCGCGACCAGCTACACGGCCAGCTTTTTAAGCGCCTACCTGCTGCAAGCCGGCGCAAGCCCGAGCGCGTATGGCACGGTCGCGGTGAGCCCGGCAGGCAGCAGCGGCTACTACGGCGCCGGTACCGTTGTCACCCTCACGGCGACCGCGAAGGTGGGCTACACCTTCACTGGCTGGACCGGCAATGTGGCCAACGCAAACGCCGTGGCCACGACTGTGACGATGAACTCGCCGCAGACTGTGTCCGCGAACTTTGCGGCCGTTAGCGGCGGCGGGTCGTCCATCAACTACGGCAACGGCTTCACGGCCGCCGGCTTGCAGCTGAACGGATCGGCTGCGGTAAACGGAACCAGGCTGCAGTTGACCGGCGGCACCTACCAGGCGGGCAGCGCGTTTGCTACCTCGGTCGTGAGTGTGCAGGCGTTTACCAACGACTTCACCTTCCAGCTGTCGAATCCCACCTCGGACGGCATCATGTTCGTGCTCCAGAACCAGGGTGCCAATGCTCTCGGCGCAGTGGGTCAGGATCTCGGGTACGGGTCCGGTTCTTCCGGCATTCAAAAGAGCGCCGGGATCAAATTCGACCTGTACAACAACTCCGGAGAAGGCTCGAACTCCACTGGTCTGTTCGCCAACGGCACGCGCCCAACCACACCGTCTACGGACCTTACCCCGAGCGGCGTGAACCTGCATAGCGGCGATGTGTTCCACGTCCACGTGACCTACGACGGCACCACGCTGACGGTACTCATAACGGACACGGTAACCGGAGCCAACGCGATCCAAAGCTACCCTGTCAACCTGCCCTCGGTCCTGGGCGCCACCACGGCGTACGCCGGCTTTACGTCGGGGACTGGAACCACTCCCGCTCCGCAGAACATCCTGAGCTGGACCTACAGTCCGGGCGCGCCTGCCGCAACCATTGCCAGTCCTACGTTCTCGCCGGTCGGCGGCACGTATTTCTCGGCGCAAACCCTCACCCTCAGCGACGCAACTCCGGGCGCGAGCATCTACTACACGCTCGACGGATCGGCACCCTCGGCCAGCTCGCGCCTGTATAGCGGTCCCCTCGCGATCAACGCGACGACGACCGTCAATGCAGTCGCAATCCTGAACGGGACCTCAAGCCTGGTCACCAGCGCGACCTACACTATCAGCTCCGGTATCGGCTACGGCGGCGGCTTTACCTCCGGAGGCTTGCAGCTGAACGGCTCGGCCGGGCTGAACGGCAATAAGCTACGGCTGACGAACGGCAACACCTACCAGGCAGCCAGCGCCTTCTCGACCGGGGCGGTCGGCGTGCAGGCGTTCACCAATGACTTCACCTTCCAGCTCACGAATCCCTCGGCGGACGGGTTCATGTTCGTCCTCCAGAACCAGGGCGCCACGGCACTGGGCGGCTACGGCATCGATCTCGGCTACGGGACCGGAGCCTCAGGCATCCAGCGCAGTGTCGGGATCAAGTTTGACATCTTTAACAACGACGGCGAAGGGGTTAACTCGACCGGGCTCTACATCAATGGAGCCAGACCCACCACACCGGCAACGGACCTGACCCCCAGCGGCATAAACCTGCATAGCGGCGATGTCTTCCGCGTCCACATGGCCTATAACGGCAGCACGCTCGCCGTGACCATCACGGATACGGTAACGGGCGCAACCGCCACGCAGAACTACACCGTCAACATACCCTCGGTGGTTGGCGCAAGCAGCGCATTTGCCGGCTTCACCGCGGGGACCGGAGGTGCGGGTGCTACGCAGGACATTCTTAACTGGAGCCTCACGCCGGGAACGCCTGCCGCAACCACGGCCAGCCCAACCTTCTCGCCAATCGGTGGAACCTACTTCTCGGCGCAGTCGGTAACCCTCAGCGATGCAACTTCGGGCGCGAGTATCTACTACACGCTCGACGGCACGACCCCCACGGCCAGCTCCACCCTGTACAGCAGTCCCATCGCTGTCAGCGCGAGCGAAACGGTAAAGGCAGTCGCAATCCTCAACGGGGTACCGAGCCCGGTGGCGAACGCGGCTTACACCATCAGCAGCGGCGCGGTCGGCTACGGCAGCGGATTCACGGCAGGCGGCCTATCGCTGAACGGCACGGCGGCCCTGAGCGGCAACAAGCTCAGGCTGACGAATGGGGCGACCTACCAGGCAGCGAGCGCGTTCTCTAACTCGCCTGTAAGTGTGCAGTCGTTCACCAATGACTTCACCTTTCAGATCACCAATCCATCGGCCGATGGGCTTATGTTTGTACTCCAGGACCAGGGCCTCTCGGCGCTGGGAGGCATCGGCATCGACCTCGGCTACGGCAATGGCGCTTCGGGCATCCAGCGCAGTGTCGGGATCAAGTTCGACATCTACAACAACGATGGCGAAGGGATCAACTCGACCGGGCTCTACATCAATGGAGCCAGGCCGACCGCACCGGCAACAGACCTCACCTCCAGCGGCGTAAACCTGCATAGCGGCAACCCGTTCCACGTCCACATGGTTTACAACGGCAGTACGCTTGCCGTGACCATCACGGACACGGTAACGAGCGCGACCGCCACGCAGAACTACACCGTCAACATACCGTCGGTCGTCGGCGCGAATGCTGCCTTTGCCGGCTTCACCGCGGGGACGGGAGGGTTGTCCGCTACGCAGGATATCCTGACCTGGACCCTCACCACTCCGTAGTTACAGAACGGGCTTCGCTTGCAAAGGGGCTGCTCTTCGGAGCAGCCTCTTTTTATAAGGGGGGGCAATCGATTCCGGTTTTCCTCCGTCGCAGGTCCGTCGTGGCTATCGCGTCTGCGCGAGCGCGTTTGCCAGGACTTCCGCGACGGCTTCCGGCGCCTGGCGGTGGACGAAGTGCCCGACGCCGGGTAGCTCCACGCGCTCGTAGCCGCCGGTGAACCACTCGTCCTGCCCGACCGAGCCCTCCGGATGGTTGCAGGCGTCGGCCAGACCGGTGACGAACCATGTCGGCACGGAGATCTTCGGCTTTTTCGCGAGCTCTGCGTGCGCTACCGCGTAGGGCGGGGCCCCGGGCGCATTGCCGTGCCGGGTCCGATAGTACGAAAGCACCGTCGCGACGAACTGTGGATTCTCCCAGGCCTTTGCCGCCTCGAGCAGCTCTTCCTCAGGGAACCGCCAGGTAGGCGACCAGACCTGCCACAGATACCGGCACAGACCGACCCGGTCGCGGGTAAGCGACTGCTCGCCCTGCGGTGTGTGGAAGAACCACTGGTACCAGTAATCGCGCTCCTGCGGATGGGGCAGTTCGCCCGTATTGCGATAGGCGACGTACTCCGAGGCGAGCCCGACGACCGCTCGTGCACGCTCCGGATAGAGCGCAGCTGCCGCGTAAACCGCGCGCGCACCCCAGTCATGGCCGACCCAGGTCGCCCGGTCGATCGAGAGCGCTTCCTGCAGCAGCAGCAAATCGTCGGCCAGCGCCGCGACCTCTCCGGTCTCAGCCGCAGGGTCGGTGATGCGGGTCGCGCCGTAGCCGCGCAGCATCGGCACGATCCAGCGCACCGGCTCGCCCCGCCAGGTAGCAATCAGCCCGCGCCAGCCCGCGACGCTGTCGGGGAAGCCGTGCAGCAGGAACACAGGCGCGCCGTGCGGGTCGCCTTGTTCTTCGTAGGAGATATCAATGTGGGGCAGTCTGAGTGAGGACATGCACTTTGAGATGCTCGGGATGCTCAATAAAAAAACAAAACGCGATCCGTCATACGCGCCACTGCGGGTTCCAAAAGCTAAGACGGAGCAACCGCCGAAAGCGCGGTTCCCAAGCTTGGGAACGAATTGTTCTATGCGTAGTTGAGTGAACGAACGATGCACTTTCACATTTGCGAGTGAGTTCAAATGTTACTGCGAAAATCGGTACGATCCGCGGCCTTTAAACTCAATTAGACCTAAATCGCGCAACTGCTGCAGTTGCTGGCGGATCTTCGCGCGGACATTGTTATTACCGGGATAAGCCTTTGCGAATTGTGCTTCCATTTTGTATACCGCTTGCAGCGAAAAGCTAGGACCACGAAGCTGGCGGATGATTTGCAGGGTGAGCGTCGTCCAACCGCGATCTGTCAAAGGCAGTGTGGAGATAGGTGAGAGGCGCTGATAGCTGGTTCTTGCCTCGTGTGTAGGTACTGGCTCGCCAGATTTAACGATCGCGATCTCGGCATCCACAGGAAGCTTGTCGAGTCGTATGTTGCAGCCAACCCATCCAGCCCGACGTGCACTGGCCGCTAATGGCTTGCGTTTATCAATGACGTGGAGAGTAAGAAATGCAGGATGAATGGCGGATAAATTCGCGACTCGCCAATCCATGTCGCGCTCAAGTAACAGGAGGATAGGCGTGCTTCCTGCTTTCATGCTGCGAACCATGCTGGCGTACGCACCGTCTATCAAGGATGTGGGTGGTCGACGCGAGAAGGTTTTTAGTTCATATGGGCTTTGGCATGCGTGGCAGAAAAAATCCTTGCAGCCGGTGTTTGCAGGCGTAGGCTGCAGGCGATCTGTATCGCAATTTAGACAGTACATATTTGCGAGCAGCCACCTTTCGGAAACAACTCTCGCGATCTGACTAGCACTCGTGTAGCTGGCTGCTATGCTCTTGTCGAGAAAAGTTTGCACTGCTACGTCCCGATACCTTAACCAAGGCTCTCAGTCTCATCGTGTCGACTGCTATTCTCGCATTCCATAACTCGCAAAAATGCCCGTTCTTCCGGTGAAAGGGAAGCGATCGCGCCGTTGTAATCTGCCTTTAAGTTGTCAAAGTCAATGATCCGAACTTCGACGTTCTCGGGAGTCTGTGCAACATAAGCCACACCACCACTCACGGTGATATAGACCTGTTCTTTATCGATTCTGCGTGGCGCTTTCTCCGACATGGCTTCCTTTTCGTGACGTGAACCTACAAAATATACCTACTCAAATCCTGATCCTTCACGATACTCGCCACCATCTGCCGCACGTACTCCGGGTCGATGACCACCACCCGCTCGTGCCCGGTGGGGATTTCGCGGTCCACAACCGGCAAAGGGGTTGTGGCCGCGCCGTCAGTGGCGGCAACCGACAGATCGAATACGCCGCTGGGATTACGCGGAGCCTTGAGCAGGTCCGGCGCCAGAAAGCTGATCTCGTCGAGCACGCGCTCCATGATGGTGTGCAGCCGGCGCGCGCCGATGTTTTCCGTCGTTTCGTTCACGCGGAAGGCGAAGTTCGCCATCTCGGTGATCGCTTCGGGCGTGAACTCGAGCTTCAGCCCTTCCGTCTCGAGTAGCGCGATCTGCTGCTTGGTTAGCGAGGCCTTGGGCTCGGTCAGGATGCGAATAAAGTCGTCGACCGTGAGCGAGTGCAACTCGACGCGGACCGGGAAGCGGCCCTGCAGCTCGGGGATCAGATCGCTCGGCTTGGTGACGTGGAACGCGCCGGCGGCGATGAACAGGATGTAGTCGGTGCGCACCATGCCGTAGCGTGTGTTGACGGTCGTGCCTTCGACGATCGGCAGGATGTCGCGTTGTACGCCTTCGCGCGAGATGTCGGGTCCGTGCCCGCCTTCGCGCCCGGCTATTTTATCGATCTCGTCGAGGAAGACGATCCCGGAGGTTTCAACGCGCTCGACCGCTATCCGCTGCACCTGGTCCATGTCGATGAGGCGGCCTTCTTCCTCTTGAACTAAATAATCGAAGGCTTCCGCCACTTTCATCTTGCGCTTCTTGGTGCGCGGGCCGAACAGCTGCGGCAGGATGTCCTTAAGGTTATTGTCCGAGCTATCCATCGAATCGGGCGCGTTGCCGGTGACGATCTCGATCTGCGGCTCGCGGCGCTCGCGTACATCAATCTCGACAGTACGGTCGTCGAGCTTGCCCTCGCGGAACTGGTCGCGCAGCTTCTCCCGCGCACGGGCGTGCGCCGACGGCTCTGCTTCCACCGAAGCAGCGGCGCTCAGAGACTCACCGCTCGGCAGCGCGCCGTCTGTCGATGGAGGCACGAGGGCAGGCTCGGCAGCCGGCGGCGGCAGCAGCAGGTCGAGCAAGCGATCCTCGGCATTAAGCTCGGCTTTGTCCTCAATCTCATCCAGCTTTTCGTCGCGCACCATGTCGATCGCGTTTTCGACCAGGTCGCGGATCATGGACTCCACATCGCGCCCGACATAGCCGACCTCGGTGAACTTCGAGGCTTCCACCTTGAGAAACGGCGAGTTGGTCAGCTTGGCCAGGCGGCGCGCGATCTCGGTTTTCCCCACGCCCGTGGGCCCGATCATGATGATGTTCTTCGGCATGATCTCGTCCGCGACTTCCGGCGCGAGCTTCTGCCGGCGCATGCGGTTGCGCAGCGCCAGCGCTACCGCGCGCTTGGCTGCGCGCTGGCCCACCACATACTTGTCGAGTTCGGCGACGATCTCACGCGGCGTCAGGTCCTCGAGCGCGAGTTCCTGGTCGTCTGCGGTTCCGGGTAGGTAGAGTGCCATGGATGCCTTTAGGGGGTCTGCTTCGTTTCAGGAGCGGGCGCGCCGGGTGTCTTTTCCGGGTTGGCCGCGGTCAACTCTTCCACCATGATGGTGTCGTTCGTATAGATACAGATCTTGCCGGCGATACGCAGCGATTTTTCCGCGATCTCGCGCGCGGGCAGCTCCGTGTTGTCATAGAGCGCGCGCGCTGCGGCCAGCGCATAGGAGCCGCCCGAACCGATCGCCACAATGCCCTCGTCGGGCTCGATCACGTCGCCGGTGCCGGAGATGATAAAGCTCTGCCCCGGGTCGGCCACAATCAGAAGCGCCTCGAGCGAGCGCAGCATCTTATCGGTCCGCCAGTCCTTGGCGAGTTCCACCGCGGCCCGGCCAATGTTGCCCGCATACTGCTCGAGCTTGCCTTCAAAACGGCTGAACAGTGAAAACGCGTCGGCGGTGGAACCGGCAAAACCAGCCAGCACCTTGTCCTGGTAAAGCCGGCGAATTTTGCGCGCCGAGTGCTTCAGGATGGCATCGCCGAGCGTGACCTGACCATCGGCCGCCATCACGACAGAGTTCCCGCGGCGCACACACACCACGGTGGTGGAACGAATGCGGCGGCCTTCCGCGAGAGAGAAATCCGCACGGGAAAGGGCAGGGGCGTGCGCGGGAGCATCGGATGGGGGCTTGCGCATAGGGAATCCCACAAGTATAGCGTAGGGGACCGGGGACTTTCCGGGCAGCCCTCATGGGCGATTGGGGAGAGCCGGCGTCCGGGGCGAATCCTGAAAGACGCGGCGCCGGAGCGCCGAACGCTGTCGCACTGCGGTATGCTGCTTCTATCCCCGGCGGCGATGTGCGCCTTGGTCTGGAGCGAGTGCGGTGTGGAACGGGCTGCCTTTGCGCGATCACCAGGTTCTAGCGACGATGGGGGCGGCGATTGCCTGCCTGGGCGGCGTGGCGTGGTACATGGCCACGCGCAAGCGCACCACGGACGAAGATTTGGAGCGGATTCGCCGGCAGGACCTGGTGCTCGGCGGCCGCATCATCGACGGCACGGTCCTCGACGTCTCGGAGCTGGACGCCTACGAGTCGGGCCGGCCCGAGGGCATGCAACTGATCCTGTACAAGTACGAGATCGCCGGCGTGTCGTATGAGTGCTCGCAGGACATCACGAATCTCAAGGACCTGATTCAGATTGCGGACATCCGCGTCGGCTTTCCCTGTTCGGTGCGCTACGATACCCGGCAGCCGGAGAACAGCATCGTGATCGCGGAAAACTGGATCGGGCTGCGGGACACGGCGAACTCGGTGCCGGTACGCCGCTCGAACCCGCGCCGCCGCTGGTCGGCTCCGGTTTCCTGAGTTAACCAGTTGCCCAGCTGTGTTTTTGCAGCCTGCTTTCTGCAGCCAAGGGACAAGATGGCAGGGAAAGTTTCAAAAGCGCGGACCTGCAAAGCGATGCGAGCGTCGCCTACACTAAAAAGCAGTGCATACCCATGGTTCACCGACGGGCAGGACGCAAAGAGTGCTGCAGGTGTCGCTCGCGGCCACGCTGCTTTATGTGGCGCTGTGCTTCGTCATCGGGCTGCGCGCGCACTCGCTCTCGCTGCTGTCCGAGGCCGGGCATAATGTTTCGGACGCGGCCGCGCTGCTGCTCTCCTTTGTTGCGGTGTGGCTCGGCAACCAGCCGGCCAACGAGGGCAAGACCTTCGGCTATCAACGCGCGGGGGTTCTGGCTGCGTTTTTTAATGCGTTGACCCTGGTCGCTATTTCGACCTGGATCGCCATCGAGGCGCTCGGGCGTCTGCGGCATCCGGAAACCGTGGCCTCGACACCCATGATGGCGGTCGCGGCGGCCGGCGTCGTCATGAACGGGCTGATCGCGACTCTGCTGTGGCGAACCACCTCGAAAGACGTCAACCTGCGATCTGTCTTCATCCACATGCTGGGCGACACGCTTTCGACTGCGGCCGTCATTGTGGGCGGCCTCGCGATCCGCCTCACCGGGTTTTCGTGGATCGACCCGGCTCTCTCGCTCGGGATCGCGGCACTGATCCTCTGGTCCTCCATCTCCATCGCCCGCGAAACGCTCAACATCCTGCTTGAAGGAACCCCGCAGGGCATCGCGCTCGCGGAAATACGCGCGGCTCTCACGGCGATTGATGGGGTTGAAGACGTGCATGACCTGCATGTCTGGTCGCTGGGCTCGCAGACCCATGCGCTCGCAACGCATATCCGCATCGCCGATATTCCACCGTCGGAGAGCAACGCCATCATGGACCGCGTGAAGTTAGCTTTGCGCGAGCGCTTTCGCATCCTGCACACGACCATCCAGTTTGAAAACCGCGGGTGCGAAACCGAGCATGGCTGCGTAATGGCGGTGGAGGAAGTGCAGGCGCACGCGGGGCACTCTCACCATGGCCATCACCACGGGCACGCGCACTAAGGTCAGGCTTCGACCGGGCGGTCCGGCTGTCCGCTGTAGATGGCTTCCACGCGCTCCAGGGTATCGATCTCGTCGACGGGCTTGTCAGATCGAATGCGCAGAATGCGCGGAAAGCGCAGCGCAAAGCCGCTCGCATGCCGGTCCGATCGCATGACGTTGTTGAACGCGACCTCGAAGACCGTGTCGGGCTCGACGGTACGGAAGTGGCCGAAGTCCTCGAGCGTGTGCGCGTGGAAATGCTCGGAAAGCGCGAACATCTCGGCATCGGTCACGCCTGAGTACGCCTTGCCTACGTTGAGCAGCTCGCCTGTCTGCTCAAAGAAAGGCCCGCGCACCGCGAAGGTGTAGTCGCTGAGATAGCCGGCGCGCCGGCCTGTGCCGAACTCGGCGCCCGTGACCACGACGTCCAGCGTCGCGAGCTCACGCTTGAGCTTGAGCCACGCCAGGCCTCGCCGCCCCGGCTGGTACCGGCTGCCGCTTGCCTTGAGCATCACGCCCTCGTTGCCGCGCTCCCGCGCCTCTGTGTAGGCGGCATCAAGCTGGGTCGCGCTTTCAAGCCGGAACGCCGGGGCAAGCAGCAGCCTGGGAAAGCCCGGCGACTGTTCCTCCGCGAAAAGAACGCCTTGCCCCGCCTGGCGAGCATGCCCAGTTTCCGGCGCATGCCGCGCAACGTAACGCTCCAAGTGCGCGCGTCGGGCCGCGAGTGGTTCATCGAGCAGGAGTTTGCCGTCGGCATACAGAATGTCAAACGCCATGAAAACCACTGGCAGGCTGCGACGCATCTCCGGCGAGACCTGCTTGCGCCCGAGCCGCTGCTGCAGTGAGGAGAATGGCAACGCTCGGGCGGCGGCCTCC
>CAXTSA010000001.1:0-31215 GCA_964246755.1 uncultured Acidobacteriaceae bacterium | reverse complement strand
AGTTTCGACATACGAGAGAATCCTCCTGGAATCGCTCGGCAAAGCTCGCGAGCTCCACGGCGATTATGGGCGCTCTACCCCGAAAATCGCAATGCCAACCTCATCCGCGCGGGCAGCGAGCGCTGCGCGGTCGAACAAGAGTGTGCGCCCGGCCTCAACCGCGAGGCAAAGCGCGCCGGCGGCGGCCATCGCCTCGATGGTCGCCAGGCCCACGACCGGGACATCGAAACGCAGATCCTGCCGGGGTTTTGCGACTTTTACGACGGTGAGACTCCGCTCGAGGGTGGAAGCAGCGCCCGAGAGTGTGCCCAGGAGAGCGCCGGCCCGGGCGATGGTCGCGTCGGTGCCTTCCATCGCCTCGACGGCGACGCACGCGCCGCTCGCCACGACGACCGTTTGCCCGATGTCGAACCCTGCGATGCCATGCGCGACGGAGCGGCCATATTCGATGTCGCGGAGCTCCTCGGCCGAGGGCGCGCGCGTGGTGAGCGGTCCGAGGGGCGCAAGCATCGGCTCCAGGAACGCTGTCGAGGGGAGCAGCTTAATGCCCTCGTCGCCCAGCACTTTCGCGATCGCGCCAAGAAGCATATCGGTGTTTTTTGTCCGGAGCGAGAGCAGCAGCTTGGCCAGCCGCCAGTCGGGCCGGATGCTCGAAAAGATCTGCTTGTGCCTGACCTGGCCGGCCATGACGGCCTGTTGCACGCCGGCGCGTTGAAATGTCTCGATAAGCCGTGACAGCTCGCCGAGCGAAAGCCAGTGCACGGCGATGCCGGGATCCGCCGCGGCGCGCGCGTCCATTTCCGTGTCTGTTTCCTCGCGGATGGCGGCGACGACGACCGCAAGCCCGTGCGCGCGGGCCGCCTCAAGCAGCAGGAATGGAAACCGGCCATTGCCGGCGATGAGGCCAAGCTTTCCCTGCAGGTTCACCTGGACGCCTTTTTGGAAAGCAGCGGCTGCATGCAGTGCCTTTTTACTTGAGAACGCCGCGCTCGGAGTTCTCGATGAACCCGAGCAGGTATTGGATGTCGTCGTTTGGGGTGCCTTCGGCCCGCAGCCGCGTTACAGCTTGGGAGGTGTTCATGCGGGCGGCAAGCAGCAGGCGGAAAGCATGGCCGAGCGCACGCAGACGCTCCGGCGAAAAGCCTCGCCGCGACAGTCCGACCTTGTTGACGCTGTAGGCGTGTGTTTCGCGCTTTGCCGAGGTGAGGGAGAACGGCAGGACGTCCTGCGTGATGGTGGTGCCGCCGCCGATGTAGCTGTAGCGGCCGATGCGACAGAACTGGTGCACCGGGCAAAGCGCGCCGACCTGGGCGTAGTCCTCGACCGTGACATGGCCGGCGAGGGTTGCGGCGTTGGCGAGAATGCACCCGTTGCCGATGACCGAGTCATGCCCGATGTGGACGTACGCCATGATGAGGCAGCCCGAACCGACGCGCGTGGTGCCGCCGCCGCCGGGGGTGCCGCGCGAAATGCTTACGTACTCGCGGATGTCGTTGTCGTCGCCCAGCTCGAGGCCGGTCGGCTCGCCTTTGTACTTGAGGTCTTGCGGCGGCACGCCGATCGCGGCGAATGGCGCGAAGCGGTTGCGGTCGCCGGCGCGCAAGCGCCCGTCGAGCACCACGTGCGAAACTAGCACACACTGCTCACCCAGCACCACATCGGCGCCGACCGTGCAGAACGGGCCGATGGTGCACGAGGCCGGCACGTGGGCGCCCTCGGCGACGATCGAAGTGGGGTGAATCGCGGGGTGCATGCTCACTCAGTCGTCACCGCTTGCGATTCGGACGGGATGGGCGCGTCTGCGGCTTCTGGAGCGGAAGAGGCGGAAAGGTCGGGCGCGGAGGGGTCCGGCATCAGCACTGGCTTAGGCGAGAGGTTGGGCGCGCCGCCGCCTTCACGCTTGACCAGCTGACAGGTGACCGTTGCTTCGCATACCAGTTTGCCGTCGACGCGGATGGCGCCCTCAAGCCGCACGGCGCGCGAGCGCAGGTTCAGCACCTTCGCTTCGATCTCCAGAACATCCCCCGGCACAACGGGGCGGCGAAACTTGGCGCGCTCGACGCCGGTAAACAGCATGAGCGTGTCGCCGGGCCGCTCATAGTCGAGCAGGATGAGCAAACCCCCGGCCTGCGCGATCGCCTCGATCTGCAGAACACCCGGCATGATGGGGTAGCCGGGGAAGTGTCCCTCAAAAAAGCCTTCGTTGATGGTGACGCACTTGCGCGCGAGAATGCGCTGCTTCGGTTCGACCTCGAGGACGCGGTCGATCAGCAGGAAAGGATAGCGATGCGGGAGCAGCGCCATGATCTTTCCGATATCGGCGATGCCGTGCATGGGAGTGGATTGCGTGGCTTGCTCGGGCGTGTCCATAAGGGTTCCGCCCGATTATAAAGCGCCGGCGCCCATCCTCCTGGCCTCCTCGGCGCGGTCGGAGACAGGGGGGTGCGTGTCCATCCACCACACCACGAAGCGGTTGGGCTGCGGGTCTTCAAGCCAGGCGCGGCCCAGGCGGTTAAAGTCCCGGACCTCGACCTGCGCGGCGTCGGGCAGCACCCGCGTAAGCAGTTGCTGCCCGTACACATCGGCGGCATGCTCGTCCATGCGGCTCCAGGCGTTCGCGACCGGCTCGGAAACGAAGCTCAACGCGGCGGCCAGCAGGAGCAACAGGGGCAGTGCCACCCAGTCCGGCTCGCTCTCCTCCAGACTCGGAATGTGCCAGCGAAAGCCGCAGCGCCGCAACGCCCACCGAAACAGCGCGGCCAGAACGGCAAGCAGGCCAAACGTGAGCGCGGCGGAGAAAGCGATGCCTTTCCAGATGTGGCCCAGCACGTAGTGGCCTTGCTCATGCGCGTAGATCGCGAGGATTTCGTCGGGCGGCACTTTGGCGAGCGTCGTGTCCCACACCACGATGCGCGCGGAGCCGCCGATGCCGGTGACGTAGGCGTTCATGCCGGTGGAGCGGCGGCTGGCGTCCTCGACGAACATCCTCTGGGGCGGGATGCTGAGTCCGCCGAGCGCGGCGATCTGCTGCAGGCGCCCGACAAGCGCCGGGTTTTGCTGTGCAAGCGGCGTGAAGCGGTTGAACAACGGATCGATGGCAAGGGGGCTGAGATACACGCCCAGGATGACAAAGGGTTGCGCCAGGGCCCAGAACCAGACCCACCAAAGGCGCGGGCTGCGCCGGAGCAGGGCGAAGAGCGCCGAGAGCACGAGCGTGCCGATTGCGAGGGTGATGAGTTCGCCTTTTGCCCAGTCGCTCCACCAGGCGCCCCATCGCTCGACCGATAAGCCAAACCGCACCGAGGCAGAGTGCGCTATGAGTTCGCCGGGCAGCGCGACAATCGCGAGAATAAGCAGAAACACGGGCGCGACCAGCAGCCCTTCGAGAAAAGGCCGCGCCGTGAAGGCGCCGCCTCCGTGGCGCGCGGTTCTGCGGCGAGCCCACCCGGCCAGCGCTGGGCCGACTCTCCAGCGCAGCAGCAGGCCGAGCAGCAGCAGAGTCCAGGCGGTGCCGCCGAAGTAGAGCGCCACGCGGAGGTGCTCGAGCGCGCGAGCTTTGACGAGTAGATCGGGCGGGAGCGTGTACGCGGGGGTGCCAATGAGGCTCGCCATTGCTGGTCGAAAGCTCCGCTCGAGGAGAAGTGCTCTATGCATAGGCTCCTCGCGACTCGATGCTTAGTGCTTGTGGGCGAATGGCTCCTGGGCGAACAACAGAAACGGCCGGCACTCTTCCTCCTCACAGGTACTTCCCTGTACATGCAAACGGTAGCTGCCCTTCGCAATCTGCTGGACCGCGTCAAGAGTATTGTCGGACAAAAACATCCGGCGCGAACCGTCGGCCTTGTCTATCACCACCATTGCCGGATAGCGCGTCCTGGTTCCATCGGAGTACACGAGCGACTTTTCCGAACTGAGTGGCAGGACGGAACGCAGCGTCAGTTCCCTGCTTCCACCTTTCAGTTTGGGAGTCGCGAAAAGCTCCGTTTCCGTTCGGTTGCGCTCCGTGCCTACGAGCGCGCTTCGATCTCCGCTCACGGCTGGCCACGGTCCGCTCTTTTCCGCGCTGACGACCTCCGCGATTCCTTCCGGAGTGATGCGAAAGAGCTTGTAGACGTAGGCGAGCGCGGCACGCTGGTCGCCTTCCCGCACTGGGTAGACGAGCTGGGCGTTGCCGCTCGCGGTGTCAAGCGCGAGCTGCTCGACCCCCTTGCCTGTCAGCGTCCATTCTCCCGTGGCCTGCCACGGGTAAGGGCGCCCGGCTTTGTCGAAAAACAGAATTGTCAGCTCGGCGACGTCGCGGCCCTCCCACTCATTATGAAAAAAGATGAGGTCCTCGGGATATCCTTTCCTGAAAACGGCCGACCATATTTCGCAGCGCATCACATCGCCTCCGGGAACGACTACGCTCCACGGCCTGCGCTGAAGGTCGAGCCCGGCGACCTGGAGCGCGCCTCGGGAAAGGTGGATCGTGGTGCCGCTCCTTTGTGGGACCGGAATGACCTGCCGCGCGTCGTCGCAGTCCGCGATCCTGGTCTGGTGGAGCCTATGCGCGAGCACGGCCTTTACGACTGGAGGGGGCGCCGGTTGCTCCCCTCCCTGCGCTCTCCCGAGGCGCGCAAGCGAAACCATCGCGAGGGCAATCAGGATTCCCCTCAACGTTCCCCTCAACATCACCGTCGGAAGAAAAAAGCTGCGAGAGCGCGCTCTCGCAACGCAGGAACGCAAGCACGTGCGCTTCATATTCTGGCTATCGGAGGTGACCCGCACGGGAAGACTCATCGCCTGGATCAATCCAGCCGCGTGAGATACGCGGCGCCTTCCTCCGGCTGTACCGCATTTTCAATCTCGGTGGCTCGAGCTTTGTCATCGCCCACCGGCCGAATGCGAACCCAGTGCCCTGTTGGGCCGGTGAACTCGATGACGTTCGCCGTCGCGTACCGCCGCTGCAGTTTGTGCTCGAGTGCCACGGCGTTGCCTTCGCTGTGGAACGCGCCGATCTGCACGCACCAGCGGCCGCCATAGCGGGTGGGGCGGTGGGGCGGGCCGGCAAACACCTCGATTTGCACGGTCGCGGTGCCCGGCGCCCACACGCCGATCGCCTTGGCTGAGGCGAGGGAAAGGTCGAGCACGCGCCCGGGGACAAACGGCCCGCGATCGGTCACGCGCATGACCGATTGCTGCCCGGTGCGCAGGTTCGTGACGCGGAGCAGCGAGCCCAAGGGCAGTTCGCGGTGCGCGGCTGAGAGCATGTTCTGGTCGAAGATTTCGCCGTTTGCCCCGCGATGACGGTCATAGGGCGGCCCGTACCAGCTCGCCACGCCCGTTTCGGTCCAGATCGCCTGATGAGTTTGTACGAACAGGAGGTCTTCGGGTGTGTCGGCCGCCACGGCCCCGTGTGCTCCCTTCTCTGCTCGATTGCTCGTAGACGACGGCGCGCTTGCCGTGCCCGATGACGGAAAGGTTTTGTACGCCGGAGCCGGGACGCTCGGGGCGTACGACGGCGGCGGGGGGAAGGAGGCAGCCTTGTGCTTATGTCCGCAGCCTGCGGAGGCTGCCACCAAGACCAGCGCGGCGAAGGCTTGCGCTCTCCTCAAAAGCGCGGTCACTGCCGGCCGCCCGCGCGGGTCTGGGAGCGAGTGTGGGGGCGCCTCTCAAACCTTGCGGCCAGCAACTGCGCCTGGCCGGCGAGATGACTGAGGGCGCCGGCGGCTCCCGACCGCGCCCAAGGGACAAGGCGATCATCGACGTAGGTGATGGCTTGCTGGATTTGCCGCTCCGCATCGGCGACCGGTGCATTGAACCGTCTGCTGAAACTCCGCTGTCCCATCATCCCCATGCTTTACTTTGATCCTTTGATTTCAAACAACTACAGTATTCGGCCCCGCAGGGCTGGCGTGCAACCTTCCCTAACCAAACTGGTCAATGCGTGTGCCGAATCGGGAAAGAGAGTGCCTTCCCGTCCCGAAGAGGGACTTGCGCCTTGCACAAGTATCGTCGACGCATTGCCGCTTGGACCAAATAGCGATACAACCGGAGAGGAGGTTACCCTTGCATAGCTGGATGCTTCGCGCGTGTGCCCTGCTCTCCCTCACAGCTCTCGCGGCCTGCTGCGTCCAGGCCCGCGCGCAGAATCTGCCCAATGCTCCCGCGCCGCCGCCGCCTCCGCAGGAACCGGCAACGCCGTCGACGCACCTCGCTGTACCCGCTACCCGGCCGCCGGGGGTGGAAGCGCTCAACAGCCGGCAGTGGTCGGGCGTTGTGGAACCGGGCGAGAAGATTCCGCCGATGACCGTGAGGGAGAAGCTGCTGTTTCCAGTGCACGAGGAGATTCGCTGGACGACGCTTGTGCCTATCCTCTACTCCGGCGGCTATGGTGTGTGGCGCGACTCCGACCCTAAGCTCGGCACCGATGCAGCAGGTTTCGGCGAGCGGGTCGGGGAGTCCGCGCTACACCAGGCGACGTCCCGGGTTATCTCCGACAGCTTCCTGCCCATCCTTCTGCATGAGGACCCTCGCTATTACCGGCAGGCCTATGGTACGTATGGCTCGCGGACAGAGCACGCCATACGCCGTGTCTTTATCACGCAAACCGATGGAGGCAGCCGCACCTTCAACGTTTCCGATCTGCTGGGCCGTGGTATGGCGGCGGCCCTGACCCAGACCTACTACCCCGATCAGAGCATCGGGGCGGGTGTGGTCATGCGTAGCTGGGGAATCTCGATCGCCGCGCTTGGCGGCGGCAACCTGTTTGAGGAGTTCTGGCCGGACGTGAAGCAGAAGGTCTTTCACAGGTCGCGATAGCTCGATTTCGAAAGCTCTGTGCGATCGGTAGAGAATGGCGGCCGGCAACGAGCGCGGAGCATGTTGCTTGAGACCGACGGCCGCTGGGGGCTACAAGTGTTGGACATCGAACATAAGTTCTGACAGGAGGCGGCAAGCTGGAAGAAAGCCGAAAGGATCGCCGCACCGCTTACCCCTGTGTTGTCACCGCTCAACTTCCGCATGCAACCGTTCACCGCGAAAACTTACCCTCTTTGCCCAAAGCGGCAGTATGGTTAGAGGTGCACACGATAGCGTTGTGGCCCAGCCCGCGCGCATCACCTGAAGTCGAGCACCGGAGCGAGCCTGGCTCCCAGCCATCTTCAACGACTGCACGAATTGACCGTCTTCAGCGACACTTGCATCCTATGTCGCACTTAGAGATTTCCTGCTATATCCGGTCTACCCCATTTGAGGAGCGTTTCCCATCTATGCCGAAAGCCATGAAATACGCCGAGCGCACGCTGACCCTTGCCGCACAGGGTGCGTGGACCGTCTTCGATAAGCTCAACAGCATCAAGCCGAATGCATCGTTTACCCCGCGGTGGTCAGACAAGCCTTTGCTCAAGAGCTACCAGAAGGAAAAGCCGCCTCTCGGCTGGCCGCGCACCACCGATTCGCTCTGCCCCAAGTGCGTACCTGAGATTCGGCAGCAGATCATCGATGGCAAGCTGCCGCACGAGATCCTGCTGAACGAAAAGGTCGGCGAGATCAAGGCGCAGATCATTGAGCGCGACGGCAAGATCCTGATGGTGAAGGATTGTCCCAAGCATGGCCACTTTGAAGATGTGATGGCAATCGACACCGCGTTCTTCCGCCACTTGGAAGAGGTGTTTCCGGGCCGCGACATCAAGGCGCACAACGATGAAGGCCTGCACAATCACGGGACCTCAACGGTAACCCATGGACGTGGGTCGGTGCTGACCATCGATCTCACCAATCGCTGCAACATGATGTGTGATCCATGCTTTATGGACGCGAACCAGGTCGGCTTTGTGCATGAGCTGACGTGGGACGAGATCAAGACGATGCTCGACAACGCGATTACGATCAAACCGCGTCGCCAGATGTCGGTTCAGTTCTCGGGCGGCGAGCCAACGCTGTCGCCTTACTTCCTCGACGCGGTGGCTTACGCGCGCAAGGTTGGCTACAACTCTGTGCAGGCCGCAACGAACGGCATCGAGTTCGCGAAGTCGAAGGAGCTGTGCCGCGCCGCCGGTGAAGCTGGCCTACGCTACGCCTACCTGCAGTTTGACGGTATCGGCAATGCTGCCAACTCGCACCGCAAGGTCGGCAATCTGTTTGACGTGAAGCTCCAGGCGATCCATAACCTGCACGAAGCCGGCGTCGACATCGTTCCGGTGACGACAATCATCAACGGCATCAACAACGAGCAGGTCGGGCGCATCATTCAGTTCGCGCTCGATAACCCGAAGCGGATTAACTTTATCTCGTTTCAGCCGGTGTCGTTCACTGGGCGCGATGAGGCTGTCTCCGACGAGCGCCGCGAAGCCCAGCGTTACACGCTGAGCCACATGGCGCACGACGTGAAGAACCAGACCGGGCTCGGCGAGCCGACGCGTGACTGGTTCCCGATCTCGTTTATGTCGACCTTCTCCGACTGGGCCGACCTGGTGCATGGGCCGAATCACGACTGGGGCCAGCTGTCTTGCGGATGTCACCCGAATTGCGGCATCGGCATGGCGCTGATGATCGACAAGGAAACGAAGGAAGCTGTTCCGGTGACGGCATTTCTGAATGCCGATCGGCTTGCGAAAGACGTGGCGAAGATCAACGACGCGGCGCGGGGCAAGTGGCTTTCCATCGCGGGCGTGACGCTTGCGCTGCTGCGGAACTACGACCCGACCAAGTCGCCAACGCATTTCAAGATTCTCGATCTGCTGGCGAAGTTCGATAAGTGCTTTGGCGCGACCGGCCGTAGTTACGGCAAGGTCACGGCGGACCGCACGATGCAGGATATTGAGAAGCGCCGCAACGATCGGTGGAACTTCCTGTTTATCGCCGGGATGTGGTTCCAGGACCTTTTCAACTACGACTTCCGTCGCACCGAGCAGTGCATCATTCCCTACGCGACGCAAGAAGGCGAAATCAGCTTCTGCGCGTACAACACCGGCGTGGGCTGGCGCAATATCATCGAGAAGATGCACATGACCTCGACCCTTACCAAGTGGTATGAGGAGCACGGGCGTCACGAGATCTTCGCGGGCGGCAAAAAAGTGGGCATGGGCGATGCGCAGCACACGCTCGCGCTCAACCAGGAGCATGTTGACTCGGCGGCGAACGATACGTTCGAGAAGTCGGGTATTGCGAAGAACTCGCGTGAGGAGAAGATTCGCGCACGCGATGCCAAGATGAAGGCGGATGCGGAGAATGCGCGCATGGCGAAGCTTTACCGTGAGAATATTCTCGGGGAGAAGCCTGCGGAGCCGGGGCTGATCTCGATTGGATCGATTGCGCCTGCGCCGAAGCCGGCAGCCACACCGCAAACCGAAAAGGTCGAAGAGACCGTTATGGGTGACTAGAAACTTGCAGTCTGCTTTACTGTAGCCTTCTAGTAACAGCAGAGGTCACCCGCAAGGGTGGCCTTTGCCTTGCTAGAGTCGCTAGGCACAGCTTAGATTCCCTCTCAAGGGAATATCAGGCGGATGGAAGCCTTCAAATCGCAAGCAAGTAGAGTGTTAACTGTTTGTGCTTGCTTCGGGATGAGCGGCATCTTCGTCGTCCTTGCGGGCTGCGGTCCGTCCCTGCAGACTCTGGATTCGCTGGCGAGATCCGGGCGAATCGACCCTGTCGCTCCAGTGATCGTGCATGCGGAGATCAGGATCGAAGCTCCCACAAGCAAGATTTGGACGCTGCTTGTGAACGTGCCCGCCTGGCCGCACTGGGACAAAGACCTCACTGATGTCTCAGCGAAGCAGCCTCTGGCGCCCGGTCAATACTTTACCTGGGGCGCTGGAAGCAGCACGATCCGCTCACAGGTACAACTCTTTGAACCGGAGCATCGCATCGCCTGGACTGGCACCGCTTACACTGCGAGGGCCGTGCACCTCTGGACCATAATGCCCGAGCCTGATGGCTCTAACCGAGTCACAATTGATGAATCGATGGACGGTCCGATGATGGCTACTCTTTTCTCTTCACGGAAGCTTGCCGAAGTGGATGATGCGTGGCTTGCAGCTCTGAAAAAAGCGGCGGAGCAGTAGCAGGCCGGGCGTTTATTGAAACAAGGATGTGAGCCGAGCCACAACCTCTTCCACAATTTCTACCGGAGCGGATTCTAAAAACCTGCCTTGACGGGCGAGAACGTCCACCGTCCGAAGCTGGTCACAGCGAATCACGCCCGTTGTCCTGGTTCCGGCGGTCATGAGTGAGACCGCGTAGCCTGTTTTTCTGGCGAACGCGCCTCCGGAGGTATCGGCAGACGGTCTTCCTGACGACCAAGATGGCCGGTCGCACCAGGGAGTCCTATACCAAGCAGCTTGAAGAGTCGCTCGGGCGCCTGCACACCGACATAATCGGATGGTGCAGTTTTACGAAGTGATTCGCATAGAAGACCCGGACCGCATCTTTGCCGAGGGCGGCGCGCTTGAAGCTGCCGCTGCCGCTGGCTGAATATAGCCGATGTGCTGCGTTCCCTTAAGCCTAGGGCTGCCTGTGCGTCGCGTCAGGTTCGCTGATACGCAGCGTGAGGCACTTGGCCGCGCCGCCCGCTTTCAGAAACTCGCTCAATTGCACTTGCACAACGTCCAAGCCGCGCGATTGAAGCTCATCGCGAAGCTTCGGGCTGATCTCATTCAGCACGATCGACCGCCCGATGTTGACCGCGTTGCAGGCGAATTGGAGCGCGTCCAGATTGTCGACGATGACTCGCTTTTCTTCCCCGTAAAACGCCTCGATCCGCGCTCGCGAAGGCTCGTCGAACGCCGGAGGGTAGTACAGCACATCGCCGTTCGCAAGCGGGCAAAAGCAGGTGTCGAGATGATAGAAGCACGGGTCGACCAGGTGTAGCGGAACGACCTCGCAGGACCAAAGGTCGCCGAGCGTTGAGTAGCTCCGGACGTCGGTGCGCCAGCCGTAACCGGCCCATAGACGCGCGCCGTCGGGCGTGAACAGCGCGTCGCCTTCTCCCTCAAACGGGATCGTGGACAGGGTTTCGAAAAGGCGGAAGCCTTCGACCTCGAACCAGGCGCGAAAAGGCTTCTCCTCGCCCTGCCGCTCCGGATGCGTGAAACGGCTCAGCGCGACGGCGCCGTCCTTCACCAGACCTGCGTTCGCGGTGAACACCATGTCGGGCAAGCCGGGGTGTGGCTCGATGAGCAGTACATCCGCAAGCTCGCTCACCGCGGCGTGCAAACGCGTCCACTGCTCAAGCGCAAGGGCGTAGGAGGGCGCGTGGAGATTGCCTTGCATCCAGGGATTGATGACGTATTGCACATCGAAGAAGCGCGGCGAGCACATGAGGAATGTGGGACGGGCGAAGAGGGGATGGCTGAGAGAACGACCGGCATGTGCGCCCGCGGGCATGGATACTCCTCGCGGCATGCTGTGCCGCTGGCGCGAGTGTCGCCTTCCAGATAGCGCGCGGTCAAGGGGGACAGAGTGAACGCTACAATCGTCGTGTATGTCTGACGACGTTCGGAGCGCGCTGCTCGCGTGGTTTGCGCAGCACAAGCGCGACCTGCCGTGGCGCCGCACACGCAACCCTTACGCGATCTGGGTATCGGAGATGATGCTGCAGCAGACGCGGGTGGCGGCGGTGCTGGAGCACTATGTACGCTGGATGGAGCGCTTCCCTAGCGTGACCGCGCTGGCCAGCGCTGAGGAAGACGAAGTGCTGGCGCTGTGGAGCGGACTGGGCTACTACCGGCGCGCACGCATGCTCCATCGTGCGGCGCAGGTGGTTGTCGCAGAGCATGGCGGCGCGTTACCTCGCACGGCAGCGGAATTACGCAGCTTGCCGGGCATTGGCGAGTACACCTCGGCTGCGATCGCGAGCATCGCGTTCGGCGAGCCGGTGGCGGTCGTGGATGGCAATGTCGAGCGGGTGGTGACGCGGCTTGCGGGCCTTGTGCCTGCGCAGGCTGATGCGACCACGACAAGCCCGGCTGCGCTGGCGCGAGCTATCCGCACTCTGGCGCAGGAGCTGGTCTCGCCGGAACGACCAGGCGAGAGCAATCAGGCCATGATGGAGCTGGGCGCGACGGTGTGCCTGCCCAGAGCCCCACTTTGCCTGCACTGCCCCTTGCAGCCCTGGTGCACCACGCGCGGCGAGCACGCCGCTACCCGGCGCAGGGCCCTTATCCCCCGCGCCGTTGCGTATGCGCTGGTGCATCGCCCGGGACACATTCTGCTAAGCCAGCGGGCGGGCGACATTTCGCTGATGGCGGGCATGTGGGAGTTGCCTGAAATGGAGAAGACGCCCCCTGGCGCTCAGGTTAGGCTGCGGTTAAAACACGCCATCACGGTGACGAACTACTCGGTCAGCATCGTTCTAAGAACCGAGGAAGAAGCCGCCGCACTACCTGGCGCGCTCCGTTGGACACCTTTGACATCCCTGCCGCAGCTCCCGCTGACGGGGCTTGCGCGCAAGGTGCTGCGCCGGATGGAACTATGGCCTTTGTCCTGAATCTGCCGGGGAAGGCCTGGCTAGATTCCCGAACAACCCGAAATCCAGGCGACACCTTCCAGTTCCCGATCCGGCCCATCTGCGAGCAAGCGAGGCGGCTTTTCAGCCGCATCGCTCACATGCCTTGCAGAACGTGTGGTTCATGCGGTGTGCGGCGATCATGAAGGAACTGCCGCTCAGCGTGACGAGTACCTCGGCGGAGTGCGACGGGAACCGGTCGCCCCACCAGGCAGCGCCAAAGATCAGCGCCACGCCTGCGAGCATGCAAAGCGGAACGCGGAGCTTGCGATGCCGGCGATAGCCCTGGATGAAGGCGAGCACGCCGAGTGTCGCGACGAGCACGGCAAGGACGCGGTGGGTGCGCTCCTCCGACGGTAGAAAATGTGCCGACACGACGGACAGCGAGAGCACGATAGGGGTGAGAAGGCAGTGCGCGAAGCAGACCGCCGAGGCAATGATGCCTAATCGATCAGCCGGCAAAGAGAGCCCGCTCCGCTTTCCAGCGTAATTGCTATTCATAGGCTTCCTCTTTCAGACCGCGGGCGCTTTGGGCAGGGTCTGCCTCAGGCGCCCGCGCTCGTTCCTGTTAGAAGTGGAAGCCAAGCTCCGCCGTCAGGGCGCGCGGTGTGACGTAGTGCGTGCCGCTGAAGGTGGACTCGAAATTATAGAGCGCGTACTTGTTGCCCATGTTGATGCCCGTGAGGCGCAGGCTCCACCGATACTGTTCGCCGTTGAAGAGGTTGTCCTTGCCGACGGACGCGTCGAACAGGTTGCGCGGTGCGATGCGCTGCGGGTTCTTATCGTCGTCCTCGGTGTTGGCCCCGGGAATCTGGACCAGCTTGGAGGTGAGCTGCGAAGCCAGGCAACTGGTGAACCCCGCCCCCGGCGTTGCGCGCACTCCGTTGCAGGTAAGCCCCGCCTCCGCCTGCTGGTCGGCGGTGTACCCGGTCAGGTCGATGGTTTGCTGACCGTTGGCGTCCGGCGCGGTGCTGACGCAGCCCGTGTTGGCGCCCACGTCGTTGTAGCAGGGCACCGAGCCCGCGACCAGTCCGCTGTCGTAGCGCCAGTTAAAGCTGACCCACGGCGCCCAGGTGCCTGGAAGCTGGTACTGCACGTGGGTCGTCTGGTTGTAGCGTTCGTCGTGGTCGATACGGAACGGCAGATTGCTATTCCCCGAGCCGACCGTAGCGCCAGCGCCCGCGATCTGCGGGTTGAAGAAACGCGCCGAGACCGACGACATTACCACATACGCCGTTAGGTTATGGAAGTCGACCAAATCGGCGCTCAGCACAAAGCCTGGAATCTTCGAGTTATGCCAGTCAATCGGGAAGGTGATCGGCGTATTACCCAGTACGCTGAAGTCGAACGCATTGCGCGTGTACTTCCAGATGTAGTCGGCGTTGACGACGAGGTGACGGCCGATGCCCTGCTGGAACCCCGCATGAAACTCGTTGCGAAAGCCGGGATTTTCCACCGTGTTCGTGACCCCCGGCGCGCAGGAAAGCAGTGGGTTCAACACCGCATCGCCGCAGCCGACGCTCGACAGCACGAGATTCTCATTGAACGGAGTCTCGAGGGTTCGCGCATAGGAAAGACGCAGGACCGTATTGGACTTATCGATACGGTAGGAGAGGCCCACGCGCGGCTCCGGCTGCTTGGTTACGGTAAGGCCGTTGTACAGGTCGCCGCGGATGCCGAGATTGAAAAGCCAGTGCCCGGCCTTGATTTCGTCCTGGACGTAAAGGGCAAGCTCCTTCACGTCGGTGTGGCCGTTGAAGGCGTAGTTGCCGCCGCCGCGGGTCAGGTCATAGGGCGCCAGGTCCGGGCTGAATCCGTCGTTTGCTGTCAGGCCCGCCGCGGCGCACTGCGAAGGGTTGCTGTAGCCGGCGAGCGCGTTTCCATCCGCGTCGAGGCAGGGCGCGTTCAGCGCGGGATCGACCACGCCGAGATTGTCGTGCTCTCGCAGCAACGTTTGCTCATACACGGCGCCGGCGAGCGCGGTGTTGATCCCCTTCGCATAGGAAAGTTCCGCGTGCGCGCCTGCGTTCAACAGGGTGCGCCGTTGCGAAATAGACTCCGCCTGGATGCCGGGGTTTAGGTCGGCAAGCGGGTTGGCGCTCCCGTAGTAGTTATAGGCGTCTTTGCGCACATAAGGCCCGAAGTTGAACACCGCCGTGTCGTTGATTACGTGCGTAAAGCTCGGCGCGATGTTGAAGGTTTCGATTTTGGAGTGCTGATCGGCGGTGCCTGCGTTGCCGAACACAGGGTTGGCGGTCGCGCCGTCGCTGATTACATTCTGCACATTTACATTGTCGTAGTTGTTCGGCGTTTGGAACCAGGACCGGCTGTAGTTCAGGTCGAGGTGCACCGAATCCTTGGTCGTGAGCTGCCGGTCGATCCGGTCAAACACATTCTGCTCGTTGCCGTAGGCGTGGAAGACGGTGAACTCGGGCGGGTCGAGAAAGCGCCCCGTGTTCAGGCCGTCGATCTCGAAAAAGTTGCCGCCCTTGTCTCCGCCTGTGCCCACATCGAAGAAGCCGCTGGCAGACCCGAACGTGCCGTAGGAGGCGCCGATGTCGCCCGTAGGTTTTTTAAGTCCCTGCCCGGAGCGCGTCGTGACCTGGATAACAAGGCTCGTCTTATCGCCGAACTGTGCCGGAGGTGCGCCCGAAATCGCCTGGATTGACTGGATGGAGTTTGAGGGAATCTGGTTGGAGAAAACTTTGCTCTGCTGGTCGGTGATCGGCTGGCCGTCGACGTAAAACGAGTTCGACGCGTGATCGCCCAGGCCGTGAAACAGCCCGTTCGAATCGGCAGCAACGCCGGGGGTTGTAAGCGTCACGAGCGAGGAGAGCGAGGAAGATTGGCTTTCGAGCGGCACCTTGTCGAACAGGCCACGATCCACGTCGGTGTGGAAAGTGGTGCCGGACTCGACGAGATCGCTGCCCGTGACGGTGACGCTTTCCGCCGACTGCCCGACGTTCAAGGCCTGGTTCAGCGCGAGCGGCACAGAAGAGCGGACGTTGGCGTCCTGCGTGAAGGAGCCGAAGCCGGCGGCCTCGACCACGAGGTGATAGCTATTGAACGGTAGATTGCCGAACTGGTAGTGGCCCGCGCTATCGGTGACCGCCTTCGCGCGGTATCCGCTGACAGGGTTCTGCACGGTGACGGTCGCGCCCGGCACAACTGCGCCGGTCGAGTCAACGACCGAGCCGAGGATGGTGCCGGAGTTGCCGGCCGACTGCGCGAAGCTTAGCGCATGCGCCGAAAGAACGAGAGATGAGAGTGCGCAGAGGCGCGCCGCCCTTGCTGCTTGTGACATGAAACGTCTCCAAAAAGAAGCCCGAATACGAGAGAGTGGAGCGAGGCCGCCTGTACACGCGGGGCGCTGCGCTGCGGAACTCTGAGCTTAGAAAGAGACGGGAGGGGGACGGATAAAGTAGGCGTGCGCAATGGCGGGAGAGCCACGCTGCGGCAGCCCGCACAGAAACAGCGCGAGCATGCCTTGCGCCACGAACAGGGCTGCCACGGCGACCGGCATCGCAAGGGCATGCGTGAGCATGCAGAGCTGGCAGTGGGTGGAGTTGTCGCCGTCGCCGCCCGGCTGGTGACCGTGCGCGACCTGAATGCACATGAAGATAGCCACCAGGAAGCACAGCCCGATGGCGAAAAAACGGCCGAATTGTGTCAGGCGCTTCACAGGGAATCCATTAATGGTAGCGAGTGTGCAATATCACTATTGCATAGAGCTTGCCGCTTTGCAGCCCGAAAATGCGTGATCGCGGCGATTCGACGTGTCAGAATAGCTGCTGAGGGAAATGCTTCCGTGGCAACGCAGGTTCGCGATACAAGACAGAAGCAAGCCATCCGAGCCGCCTTTACGGCAGCGGACCGGCCGCTCTCTCCGAATGAAGCGCTGGAGTTTGCGGAAGCGGAGGTGCCCGGCATCAGCATCGCCACGGTGTACCGCAACATTGTCACGCTGGTGGGTGAAGAATGGCTTGTGCCGGTGGAGCTGCCCGGTGAGTCGACCCGGTACGAGGTGGCGGGCAAACAGCACCACCATCATTTCCAGTGCAACGTCTGCGGCAAGGTGTATGAGTTTCACGGGTGCGAGATCGCCCCCAAACCGAAGCTGCCGCGAGGCTTCCGCATGACAAGCCATGAGCTCTTTCTCTACGGCACCTGCGCGCAGTGCCGCTAAAGCAACCGCACCGTTGCCGGCATTTATCGGTGCGAAGCAATGGCGAAGTTGGCCAGGTAAACAATAAGGGTGCCGAGGAGAACGCAGGGCAGAAGGTACGCGCGATGCTCCTTTACGCGACGAAGCTCCGGCAGGAAATCGCCTGTTGCCATTTGCAGGAAGAGCCCGGCCGCCAGCACCAGCAGAACAACTGAAGCTCGCGGCGAGAGCACCCACCACGCGGTAAGCAACCCACCGAAGAATGGTGCGAGCGCGTCGGCAGCCAGGAAAGCATAGTCAGAGAACAGAGGCTTTTTGCCGCCCGTCGTCAGCAGCACCGTGTTCATGCCGTCGCCCACATCGTGCGCTGCGATGCCCAGGGCCACGGCGTAGCCGGCGGGGTGCGAAGCGGCATAGGCTGCGCCGATCGCGAGACCATCGCGAAAACTGTGGAAGATCAGCATCAATGCGCCTGTGCGTCCAACCATGCGCTCCCGCAGTTCGGGCGTTTGCCCGTGCCCTCCCCAGCGGTCCAGGCCGCTTTCGATTGCGTAGAAGAGGAGAAACGAAGCGAGCGTGAGACCGAGTACGTCGGCGCTCGGGAGGGCCGCTTGCCTGCCGAGATCTACAGCCTCGGGCAGGAGATCCAGGAAAGCGGCGCCGAGGAGCAAGCCTGCTCCAACCGCGATCAGGAGTGATACATGGCGACGAAAGCGCACCGCCAGCAGCCCGCCGATCAGGGTGGAGAGAATAGGCACAGTGAAGAGCAGGAGCGGCATAGGCTTGATGCTATTACGTTTGCACTAGTGTCCGTCGGCTTGCGGCTCCTTTTCCCCCGGTCATGATTTGCGTGGGCGACTCCGCGGAAGGCGCGCGAGCAGAACGGCAGCTCTACCCTTGACCGATCATGGGCGCCTGCTGGAGCCACGGCGTCGCCCGGCGATAGTATGGGAAGGTGCTGCTCCCTTTTGCTTTCCCCCAAAATGCTTCGACGCGCAGTCGTTTTCGGTTTACGGCACTGCTGCTGCTTGCACTTTTCGCCCCGCAGCTGCTCCAAGGTGAATCGCTGTGTTTCGTCGGACCCGCGTCGGGCAGCGATCTCGCGGACGCCTCGTTTACGCGCAGCTCGACGTACGTGCCGGTGGACAGCTGGGTCTACCCTGCGCTCGACCGGCTCTATGCGCTTGGCTACCTGGACGGCGCCTTCTTCGGTCTCCGGCCCTGGACCCGCCTCACAGTCGCCCGCATGGTGGAGGCTTCGTCCGAGAAAATGGCCGACGAGGAGCGAGAGTGGATGCTGCTGGTGCAGCAGAAAGGCGCGGAGCCGGGCGGAGCAACCGGCGATGAGGCACGCTCGCTGCTCTCGACGCTCGACCGGGAGTTCGCGCCGGATCTGAACGCGTGCGCTACCCACGGCGAGCTCGACACGGTGTACTCGCACTCGCGCGGCATCACCGATACGCCGTTGCGCGACAGCTACCACCTGGGCCAGACGTTTGTGAACGACTACGGGCGCCCTTACCAGGCCGGGATCAATGAATATGCGGGCGGTAGCGCACGGCTCGAGCATGGCCGGTTCTCCCTGTACTTCCGCGGCGAGTACCAGCATGCACCCTCGGCGCTCGGCTACTCGCCCGCGCTGTTTCAGCAGCTTAGCGAGAACGTTGATGTCATTCCAGTTGCGTCGAACCCTGTGCAAAGCACGATCCCGCTGGGGCCGATTGCGCGAACCAACCTCTTCCGCGTGAAGGAGGCGAACGCGTCCTTCCGGGTGATAGGCCACGAGTTCTCCTTCGGCAAAAGCGACCACTGGATGGGCCCGGCCAAAGGCGGCGCGTTTGCCTGGAGCAACAACGCCGAGAATATCTACGCGTTCCAGATCGACCGCGCTGACCCGCTCCACGTGCCGGTGCTGTCAAGCCTGATCGGCCCCATCCGCTATGATTTCTTTGTCGGCAGTCTCAAGGGCCACACCGCGCCCAACGACCCCTGGGTGCATGCTGAAAAAATTTCCTTCAAGCCCTACCGCGACCTGGAGATCGGTTTTGAGCGGACGGCGATCTGGGGCGGCCGCGGGCATGTTCCGATCACGGTGCACAGTTTTCTACGCTCGTTTTTCAGTGTCCAGAACGTGTCCGTTGCCGAAAAGAACTCTCGCCTGGATCCCGGCGCGCGTTTCGGGACCTTCGATTTCTCCTGGCGCGTGTTGGGGCTGCGCGACTGGTTAACTTTGTATACCGATTCCTACGTGCACGATGACGTGAGCCCCGTGAGCGCGCCGTCTCGTTCCGGCTTCCGGCCTGGGCTTTATCTTTCTCATTTCCCGGGGGCGCCGAAGCTGGACCTTCGGGTGGAAGGGGCGACGACGGACCCGCCGGTCCCCAATTCGAATGGCGGCCGCTTTCTACCGTATGAAAACGTGCAGCGGCAGGGCCCAACCAACAAGGGCTTTCTGTTTGGAGATGCGATCGGACGGGAGAACAAGGGCGGCAACGCGTGGCTCACCTGGCACCTTTCACCGCAGGATGAGATTCAGGTTTCCTGGCGCGGCGTGAAAGCAGCCAAGGACTTCATCCCCGGCGGCACCACGCAAAACGAGTTTCGGGTGGATGGCGTGAAGCGATTCGGCGCGGAGAAGGATGTGGAAGCGCACGCGTGGGTGCAGTACGAGGGGTGGAAAGCGCCGATCTATCGGCCGGGCGCGAACTCCGATACCGCAGTTGCCGGCGAGCTCACCTGGTACCCGCATAAGTCGCTGCGTTGACGGAACCGTTGTCGTGACGGCTCGGCTCCGTCAGCTGTTCCGTCCGGCTGTTCAAGGCGCGGCGCTGCGGGTCAGAGAACCAGCCCCACTTGCTGAAATACCGCACAGCCGAAGCGACGTGGTACTTCAGCAGCTTGCTACTTTTGTACGAGCCTTTGGCATAATTGTGCGTCACGCTGACGGCCGGATAAAAGACGGTGCTTGAAACCGAGCCCACTCTCCGGCACAGGTCCACGTCCTCCATGTACATGAAGAAGCGGGGGTCGAAAAGCCCGGTCTGCCGCAGCACCGATGTTCGCAGGAACATGAAGCAACCGGAAAGGCTTGGCACCTCGCGCGTCACGCGCAAGTCCAGGTGTTGCAGTTGATACTGCTCCGCACTGCGGCGCAAAAGTTTTTCGCCGAACCTGCCGAGGAAACGCCGCACCAACAGGTCTACCGGCGTAGGCAAACGCTTGCAGAGCCGCTGCTCGCGGCCGTCCGGGTACAGGACGCGCGGCATGACCAGGCCGACTTCGGGGGAGGCCTCCATGAATGCTTCCAGTGCGCCGAGCACGTCGGGGCCGCAGCGGATATCCGGGTTGCACACCAGGTGATAGGTGCTGCTCTCGATCATCTGTCGCATGGCAAGATTGTGGCCGCCGCCGAAGCCAAGGTTTTGCCCAGCAGGCAAGTAACGCACGCCGGCTTTCTCAACGATCGGCCGCAGCGCTTCCGTAGGCGAATTGTCCACCACCCACACGTCCACGCGCCGACGGCTTCTCGTCAAGCTACCAAGCAAGGTCCGCAACTCGTCGGGCGGCGTCTCATACGTGACAACCGAGACAGAGATGGCCGAGGGCCTGTGGTCAGCACGATGGGTGCGATCCTGCGGAATACGGCGGATAGCGGAACTCCGGGAATGATGGCGCGTCTGCTCGGTAATCATGACCAACCCCCAAAGTATAGGCCTTCCCGCTCCTCGGCGTCCTGTTTGAGGCTGCAAAGTTTGCGGCTTTGCGCCTCGATTGCCAACTATTTCGCGAAAAACAAAGGCCTGGAGCGAATGCACAACAGCAAACAATGCGGCGTAGTTCTGTCACACGAGGGGACCGCATCGAGACGTGAGGGTAGAAGCAGCCTGGACAACCTGTTCCGCGGAGATCTGCTTCATGACATCCGGCATGCGGGGATGGAACTCAAAACCGAAGTGCAGGTAGCCGCCGCTGCCGTCCTCTGGCGCGACACCCACGCAGCAGCGTCCCCGAGGGCCCCATCGGTGCTCCGCGGTCGGGCCGTTGAGCGACACCGTAGGCGCGCCCGCGACTGCAGCGAGGTGCATGACACCCGTGTTGACGGAGACGACCAGCCGGGCTCTCCGCAGCAGTGTCACCAGTTGGCGCAGCCCGTCGCCTCCGGTGAACACGGCGGCGCGCACGCCGGTTGTCGACCGCAGGCGTTCGGCGAAGGCTTCCGACCGCGCGCGCTCGGCCGGTGAGCCTGTGATCGCAAAGAGCGTTCCGGGGCGCGCGAACTCGCTGGCCACGGCAAACCAGCGCTCCTCGGGCCACTCCCGCATGGACTGAGGGCCGCCTGCAGGCCAGAGATGAAGCGCGACTATGTCGCGCTCCTCCTGCCAAGGCGCCGGGAGCGCGACCTCGGGCACGGTGATCCGCGGCTGCGCTGCCGTCTGGATGCCGACGCCTCGCAGCAGATCGCGGAAATTGTCGAGTTCGTGCTGGTCTGCCCGATGCTCGACCGCGACGTCGTAAGCTCGTCCGCGATGCTGGCCCGCGGAACGAAAGCCGACCGTGAAGCGGCTCCGGCTGGCGAAAGCCAACCCAGCCGTCACTCGCTGCCAGCTGCTGAAGTCGAAAAGGATATCGAGGCGCTCGGCACGATACTGCCGGATGGCCGTGCGTGGCCTGGTGAGATCGATGACCACTCGCCGGTCGACTCCGCTGAGCAGCTCCGCCGCGAGCAGATTCTTTTTGCCGCAAAAGTGCACGATCTCGATGTCGAGCCCGAAGTGTGTACGCAGGTCGAGCAGAGCAGCCGAGAGCAAGACCGTGTCTCCCATCGTAGGGGAGCAGAACACGCCGACTTTCTTGCTGTCGGAGGGGAGAGATCGACGGCTCCGCGTCAGGGCCACTGCGTTGACGAGTGGGATGCCGAGGCAATAGTCCACGACGCGCGTCAATGGTTTACCGAACCAGCGAGTTGTGAGGCGGTTTAGAAATTGCTGTAGGCCCATCGTCCTCGCCCGTCATCTCGCAAGCGTCTTGCGATAGAGCAGTGGATACAAACGGTTGCAGGTTGCGTCATACTAATTCCTAAGCGGGCCGGCTTGCCGTCTGTAGTTTGCCTGACGGGAACAATCGAAAGTTGCATTGCGACAAATAGAAATAGGCAAGGCCAAAGATCGCCGCTCGCAACAAGCCACCGATTAGGTAGTAGCCATCATCAAAAATAGAAAGTACTAACATATAAAGTGTATACCCAAATAGGTAAGTAGCGAATCTGCTGCCATGCTTCGCTTTTACGTAGAGCGCCGAATGCGCTGCCCCGAAGAGAAAGAGCGCAAGCATGGTCCCGGCGACCCCCAACTCGAGAAAGTAGAACTTGAACATGGTATACACATTTGTCGGGAAAGGGACGAATACAAACATATCCGTCAGATGCGGGGGAGAATATTGCATCAGGTCCAGTGACGTGGCGATTTTGAGCGGGAACTCAAAGATATGGCTGGAGTTCAACGTATAGTTTCCCGGAGCTTGCACTACCCCATCGAACGCCGCCAATGGCCCGACAATATAACTGAGGACGAGGTATGTAGCTATACTGACAACTCCTCCTTCTACTCCCAAATCCTCAGTTTTTTTGTTGGTGAAAATCAGTCCAACATAAAGACAGAAAAATGCCGCAATAGGACCGCGAAGAAACTTAGCGGCTTTAGCAAGAGATTCCCGATTGGTTCGCAGCAAATAAATCGCACTTAAGCCCGAAATGAGAAGAAGCAGGTCGGTTCTGCCTGTGCTCAAGATCGCGACCGCAATGGCCGCTAAAGTCGCCATCCAAAAACGCCAATCCCGCTTGTCGACCGCAAACAGCAAAGGCACATAAATGGTAAACAATTGGATAAAACCCAGAAGGGACCAGTGTACGTCTCCGCTTTCAACGGCCTCGACTTGTGCTGAACGCGCCCTCATCAGGAGGGTAGTTCCTGTGCCGACCTCACCGGCCCTGAGAAGCCGCAAAATGAAAAAGGGAATGCTGCAGACAACTACGAGGGTTAGTGCCTTGCGCCAGAAGTCCGATCGCCGCTCGATTTTAGAAGGCAGGAAATGAATACGAAACAGCCTACTTGGGATCAGGGATGCCAGCAGGCCACCTGTGCTAAAACAGGTCACTCCGCCCAACACAATCGCCAGAGTATTCGCATGCAGCGGGTTGACTTCGATAAGGCCTGACTGGTAGGTCGCAAGATCAATCAACCACATAGAGCAGAGAACAAAGGGCGGGTACAGTACCGAACGGTGCACCCGATAATTGACTGCAGTGAGAATGGATAAGGCTATAAGCGAAGTAACGAGCGGACTCATCCGGCGATCTCTTGCGCGGTGGGTACTGCGCTCAGGTTCTTGTCCGCTGAAGATTTACGCTGTTTGCCTTCAGCATGCCAGCGCTCGATGCGCTCCTTGCGGGGCACTCGCACGCGGTGGAGAAACTGCTCCCATGCGATTCGTGAAAACTCTGGGCTTTGATATTTGAAGCGTTGCTTGATTGCCCTCGCGAGTAGCCGCAGAGTTTGCGTTGCGTTTTCCAGGCGCCCTTTGTACAAATCGTTAAAAGCGCTTTCGGCGGAAGAGAAATTCCTGTATCGCCAGGGAGTCATTAATCTGTCGTAGTCCATGATCGACATGTCGTGCTCCAGTTCAGTATCCGCAGCCCGCCATACCATCATGCTATGTAGAAAAAACTGGTGAAAAACGTACTTGTCAGAGTAATCAAGCCAAAAATCAGTGCTAAAACCCGCGACGCTTTGTAGAGAAGCAGCTCGCATCACGCAGCCGCTATTGATTGCAAAAGCCTCACCAGATGCCAACCCGGATTCGCCAGCCGGGTAGGGTCGATCTCGATTGAAGAGCTGCTGTCGAGGAGACATTACTAGTTGACGCACTCGCACCGTCGGCACGATTGCAGCTATCTCGTTACTCTCTTCCAGTTCCCGGCTGTGCCGCAGCATGGTTCGCAAAAATCCGTCCGTCACCGTTGTGTCCTGGTCCAGCAGCAGCATCCAGGTGTGCCCGTGATCGAGCGCGTACTGCATGGCGCTGTTGTAGGCGCCGGAGACGCCGAGGTTTCGCTCGGAGTGGCGGTATTCGAAGGGGATGGGCAACTGAGGATCGCTCAGTGCCTCGGCGCTATTATCCCAGATCAACAGCCTGTAGGCACGGGCGAGGTCGGGATGGGCGGAGAGTGCCTCGGAGAGGCCACGAAACGTCTCCGACTCTTCCAGAGGCGTGTTGTATCGCACGGCCACGGCAAGGATCTGCATCTCTAAGTCGCACTCCTCTCAGGTCTGGAGAAAGCCGGCAGGAAGCGGCTCCCGAGTTCCCGGAATGCCGTCCGGTCCTCGGGCAGCAGAACCGCCTTCCAAAATAGTAGCGCGATCGCGGCAAACCCGCCTGTGAGGAGCAGCAGCTTCGCCGGGGTGGCGGTCAGGAGCGACAGCCCACCGAGCAGCAGAATCGCCGGGGGTAACGACCATGCGACCGGGAGGAGGATGTCTCGGAGCAGCAACTCCCCTCGGGCAAATGCGATGCTGCGCGTTCTGGGCATGCTGTTCGTAAAGTGGAGCGTGACGCCCACAACCGCGCCGATCAGTGTCCCGAGCGCGACGCCGGAGGCTCCCATCCAACGCACCAGAAAGAGGCTGCAAGCGAAATTGACGATGCTCTCCACAGAGGGGGAGACGAGCATGCGGCTCTGCTCGCCGGCGCCGAAACCGACCAGCGCGTAGGGCAGCAGCGTGAGGCGCACCAACTGCGCGGCGACCAGCAGCTCGGCAAACAGGAGCGTGTGCCGCGCGTAGTCCGCGCCCACCCACAGCCGCAGCAGCGTCGGCATGCCCGCCATCAGCGGCACGGCGAGCAGCGCCAGCAGCGCGGTCGAGAGACGCGTCGTGCGCAACAGCACACGGCCCATCCGCTCGGCCTCGCCGCCCATGCTCATGCTTGAGATCATGGGCAGCAGCGTGGACAGGATTGCGCCGTGGGGTACCACCATCATGTTGCTCGCGGTGGTCGCGAGCGCGTAGTAGCCCGCATTGCGGAAATCGTAGGCGACGACGATCGGCAGGTCGAGACCTGAAATGAGCAGGGTGCCGAACTGCGAGGCCACCATGGCCGAGCAGAAGCGCGCGAACTCCCACACGGTTGCGGCCTTGACCAGGCTCGCGCGGAACAGCGAACGGAGCCCGTGGGCGCGGCTTGCCAAGACAAAAATCACCGGCTGCACCAACGTTCCGGCGGCGGTCCACATCGCCATCGCTACCAGGCCCTGGTGGTGGACCGCGGCCCACACCGTGCCGGCTGCGCCGACGAGCTTCGAAACGCCCCCGGCCACGGCGTTGACCTGGTTCTTCTCAAGCCCCAGGCTCAACCCGGCCAGTACCGAGGAAGGAAACGCGAGCCCGAGCGAGCCGCCGACCACGAGCAGCGCCGCGCTTGCCTGCCCCATCAGCGCCCCGGGGATGGAATGAAAAAACCGAGGCAGTGCGAGGGAGCCAAGCCCCACGAGCAGGAGCACAACGGCGGCCGCCCCGGTAAGAAGAACGGCAGCGCTGCTCAGGATTTCGCCCAGGTACACGCGATCGCCGGCGTGCTCGGCCCGGGCAACGAACCGGCCGATAGCCAGCTGCAAGCCGCCATCGAGCAAAGTGGCATACGCGCCCAGTTGCAGCACAAGCATCCAGGTGGCATAGGCCGGCTTGTCGAGAGCGTGCACCAGTACAGGCGGTACCAGCAGGACGATAAGCCAGGTGGTCCCCAGGCGCAGCAGGTTGGCTACAGCGTTTTTGGCCAGGCGCGCCAGGCGAGAAGCCGGCAAGCCCGGCGCAACGGCTGCCACAACTGGAGGAGGTCCGTTCATGTCATGGACTCATCGAGGATTCGAGCCGAGCGGGAACTGAGGTGTTCAACGCAGTGTGCTCTGCGCCGGCAGGGCGGACGCAAGCGCCGTTCCAACCTGCGGGCTCTGCCGCGCGAGTTGCTCGAAGGTCAAGTGTAGCCCCTGCTCCCAGTGGGGCAGTTGCACGCCGAACTGCTCGGCGAGTTTTCCGTTTGAGAGCACGGAATGGCGCGGGCGTTTTGCCGGGGTGGGGTACTGCTCGGTTGCGATCGCCTCGACACGCGGCCAGGCGCGCGGCTCCTTTTTTGCTGCTTCGGCGAAAATAGCCTGCGCAAAGCCGTACCAGCTGGTCTGGCCGCCGCAGGTGGCGTGGTACACGCCGGACCAAAGCTCCGGCGCTGCGGCGTTTTCGGCGAAGATTCGATCGACCGCCGCGCGTGTGGCGCCGGCCAGGGCTTCGGCGGTGGTGGGCGCGCCCCACTGGTCATCGACGACGCGCAGCAGGTCGCGCTCGCGGCCCAGGCGCAGCATGGTCTGCAGAAAATTGTGCCCGCACGCGGCGTAGACCCAGCTTGTGCGCAGGACGAGGTAGCGGGAACAGGCCGCGGCGATCGCCCGCTCTCCCGCGAGCTTGGTGGCGCCATACACGTTCAGCGGCGCGGGCAGGTCGGTCTCCACCCAGGGCTCGCTCTGGTTGCCGTCAAACACGTAGTCGGTTGAGTAGTGGACCAGCAATGCCTTGGCCCGCTCGGCTTCTTCGGCCAGCACGCGCACGGCGACGTGGTTAACGCGGTCGGCAAGCTCCGGTTCCCCTTCCGCGCGATCGACCGCTGTATAGGCAGCTGCGTTCAGAATCACCTCTGGCCGGGCAGCATGGACAAGGGCGCGTAGCGACTCCGGCCGGCTCAGGTCCGCGGCTTGCCGGCTGGGAGCGATGAGCTCCGTGTCGCGGAACTGCCGCGCGAGCTCTGCTCCGACCTGCCCGGTAGAGCCCAGCAGCAGCACACGCCGGCCGGCCTTCAAGCAAACACCTCGGCGTCGCGGAACCGTGTGCCGGCAGAGTCTTTGCTCGAGACGATCGCTTCCACTTCACCCACCGACCAGTCGATCCCAAGATCCGCATCGTTCCACAGGATCGTGCGTTCCCCAGCGGCCGAGTAGTAATCCGTGACCTTGTAGGCAAAGGCCAGCTGCTCGGTCAACGCGGCGAAACCGTGCGCGAACCCCGGCGGAATCCACAGCATGGTTCTGTCCTCGGCCCGCAGCTCAAGGGCCAGCGATTTGCCGAAGGTCCCGGAGCTTCGCCGCAGGTCGACCGCGATATCGAGCGCAGTGCCTGCGAGCACCCGCACCAGTTTGCCCTGCGGCTGCGTGAGCTGGTAGTGCAGGCCGCGAACGACATTCCGCCTGGACAGGGAGAAATTGTCCTGGGGCCAGTGTGTCGGCAGGCCGAGATCCTCCAGCACGCGCTGATTATAGGTCTCCATAAACATGCCGCGCGCGTCGCTAAACTGCCTGGGCGTCAGCAGTAAAACCCCTTCCAGGGCCGTTTCCGTTACTTTCATCGCTTATATGTCGACCTGGAACGACGTATGGTCCTCGAGAATGTCGAGCAGGTACTGCCCATAGCCGCTCTTGCGGATCGGCGCGGCGAGTGCCTGCAGTTGCTCGCCCGAAATGTAGCCGCTGCGATAGGCGATCTCCTCCGGGCAGGCGATCTTGGTGCCCTGGCGCCGTTCGATTGTCTGGATGTAAACGCCCGCCTCGCACAGCGAGTCCTGGGTGCCGGTATCGAGCCACGCCATGCCCCGGCCCATCACCTTGACTTCGAGCAGGTTCTGCTCCAGGTAGGCCTTGTTCACATCGGTGATCTCGAGCTCACCACGGGGCGAGGGCTTCAGCCCGGCCGCGATGTCGACGACGGAGCTGTCATAGAAATAGAGCCCCGTGACCGCGTAGGGGGACTTCGGTTTCGCCGGTTTCTCTTCCAGGCTTACCGCGCGGCCGCCGGCGTCGAACTCCACCACGCCGTACCGCTCCGGGTCCTTCACGCGATACGCGAACACCGTCGCGCCGCGCTCTTTCGCCACGGCCTGCTTCAGCAACCGGGACAGCGCCTCGCCGTAGAAGATGTTATCGCCCAGCACCAGCGCGTTCGGGCTATTGCCGATGAAATCCTTGCCGATCAGAAACGCCTGCGCCAGGCCATCGGGGCTGGCCTGTACGGCGTACTGGATCGAGATGCCCCAACGCGCGCCGTCGCCCAGCAAAGCCTCAAACCGCGAGCAGTCCTGTGGGGTGGAGATGACCAGGAAGTCACGGATCCCGGCCAGCATCAGCGCGCTGAGCGGGTAGTAGATCATCGGCTTGTCGTAGACCGGCAGCAGTTGCTTGGAGACGACGTGGGTTACCGGGTAAAGCCGGGTGCCGGAGCCGCCGGCGAGAATGATTCCCTTCATCCGGAAACGCGCCCCGCGTAATTTGTCCGCATCCATTCAAGATACGCGCCGGTGCGCACGTCGTGCACCCAGGGCAGGTTTTGCAAGTACCAGGCGATTGTCTCCCGGATGCCCCGCTCGAAGGGTACCGACGGCGCCCAGTTGAGCTCGCGCTCGATTTTCTGGGCGTCAATCGCGTAGCGGCGGTCGTGGCCTGGCCGGTCCGTTACGAAGTCGATCAACTCTCGCCGCGGTCGCGGACCCGGCTTCCATGCGTCGAGCACGTCGCAGATCTCGCCGACGACCTGCAGGTTGGTGCGCTCACTCGCGCCGCCGATGTTGTAGACCTCGCCGAGTTGCCCGCGCGCGAGCACGGTCCGGATCGCGCGGCAATGGTCCTCGACAAATAGCCAGTCCCGAACGTTCTGCCCATCGCCGTACACGGGCAGAGGCTTGTGCTCAAGCGCATTCAGGATCATGAGCGGGACGAGCTTTTCCGGAAACTGGAAGGGGCCGTAGTTGTTCGAGCAGTTGGTCGTGAGCACCGGCAGGCCGTAGGTGTGGTGATAGGCGCGCACCAGGTGGTCCGAGGCGGCTTTTGAAGCCGCATACGGGCTATTCGGGGCATAGCGGGTTTCCTCGGTGAAGGCCGGTTCGTGGGCTCCGAGCGAGCCATACACCTCGTCCGTCGACACGTGCAGGAACCGGAATCGCGCGCGGTTGTCCCCATCCAGTTCGCGCCAGTAGTCGAGCGCGCCGGCGAGCAGGCGGTGTGTACCTTCCACGTTGGTTCGCAGAAATGCTTCCGGGTCAAGGATCGAGCGGTCGACGTGACTTTCGGCCGCGAAATGCAAAATCGCCCGCGGCCGGTGGTCACGGAGCAGCGCGCGCACCAGCGAGGCATCGCCGATGTCGCCCTGGACCAGCCGGTGCCTCGCGTCCCCATCGAGGGCCTGGAGATTCGCCGGGTTTCCCGCGTAGGTCAGCAGGTCGAGGTTGACGACCGGTGTGCCGACCTCGCGCACCCAGCCGAGCACAAAGTTGGAGCCGATGAAGCCCGCGCCACCGGTTACCAGGATCGTCTCGCCCGTTCTCAGATTCGGGCTTAGGCTCATGCCCGCCGCTCCGCGACTGCCTTGCCGGGTTGCAGCATGCCGCGCAATGCCACGAGCTTGCTGTCCGTTTCCGGATCGCGGTGCAAAAACCGCAGCGCCGCCTGCCCGAGCACCCAGAATGTGCTTATGAAGAAACCCAGCAGGAGCGCGACAACGGTCCAGAGGGCGCGCTTGGGCGAGCTCTTCCGGTCCGGGACGGTTGCCGGGTCTACCACCTGCACCAGCGCGCCCTCGCGCGCCTCATCCAGCTTGGCCATTTCGAACTGCCGCGCCAGGATGTTGAAGATGGTCTCGTTATATTTCACGTCGCGGAGCTTGCGGGCGTATTCGAGGCTCGCGGTCGGCACTTTGCCCCCCGGCACGATCAGCCCGTCGCCGTTCACATCGCCGTTGCCGCCCAGCTTCGCCAGCTGTGCCCGCAGCCCGGCGAGCTCCTGCTGCGCCTGCACCAGGCCGGAGTTGTCTGCCGCGGCATAGGTCTGCATGCCCTGGATCTGCACTTCCTTGGCCGCGATCTCCGCCCGCAGCGAAGCCGCTGACTCGATAAGCGCGCGCGCCTGGCTGCCCAGCTCCACCAGACCCGTCGTTTGCTGGGTTTTCACAAGCGACTGCTCGGCATTGGAAAGGTTGTTTTTCGCTTCCACCAGTTGCTGCTCGAAGAACAGCCGCCGCTGCGCGGCTTCCGAGATCGCCAGGTGCTCGGACAGGTGCCGGTACTGGTCCACGTATCCATTCGCGATCGCGGCGGCGCGACGCGAGTCATGGTCTTCCACGGCAATCGTGATCAGGCTGCTCTTGGTGTCCGCCGTGACCTTGGCATGCGACTCCAGATCCTTGCGCGCGATCGAAAGATACTTGTCCTTGTACTCTCGCTGGAGATCGAACTGCTTGATGAGCGCGGACTCGACCGTTTCGCTTTTGAACAAGGCCACGTACATGTCGGCCGGGTTTTTCAAGCCCAGGCTGCCGCCGGCCAGCCCTCCCAGGGCGCCCAGGCTGCTCAGCTCGGCCATCATCCCAGACGCCGAGGAACCGCTCTGCTGCGGCGGCAGGATCACCGCCTTGGCCGTGAAGGTAGGACGGATGACCAGCGCAAGCAGCAGCCCCGCGATGGTGCATGCCGCCGTGAACCAGGCGATGAAGCGCCTGCGCCGTGCGAGCACTAGCAAGATGTCGAGGATGGAGACCTCAGTGACCGGGGGCTCTCCAGGGGAGAGCACGGGCGGGCCGAACGGCTGGGCAAAGCCGCCCGCTCCGCGCGTTTCCAACTCGTGTTGCTTCACCGTTGTCGCCATGGCGCTCCCTACAGTACGTTGCCCAGCACAGCCGACCCGATCGCGAGCGAGGAGAACAGCTGCGTGAAGTTCAGGATATTCCGCAGCTTGGTCGGTCCGAACGTCTTCTCTGAAATCACGATAGCGTCGCCAGGCTGGATGACGATCTGCCCGAACTTCTTTTCGCCCACCTGGTCCTGGCTGATGACCGAACCGTCGGCCCGAATCACGAATGGGTGCTTCTTGTCCGCGTCCCGGTTCGCGCCGCCGGCGAGGTGCAGGTAATCCCGCACGTGCTGCCCCGGGGTGTAGATGAACGAATTCTGATCGTACACCGCGCCGATCACGCTGATGTTAGACGGAACCGACGGCACATAGTATGTGTCGCCATCCTCAAGGCTGAGCGGCGGCAGGGCTGCTGCCCCCTGGCTGAAGGCGCGCAGGCTGAGCACAATGCGGCCCGTCGCGCGGATCTGCCGCAGCCGCGCCACCAGCTCGCGCGCCTCGGTGCCGGCGACATTCGCGCTCGCCAGGTCGGCGGCCGAGGAGCTCGCCTGCGACGAGGTCGCGAGCACCCCCCGCTCAATCTGCAGCTGGAGCGTCTGGATGTACTCATCCAGGCGGCGCTGCTGCACGGCGCGGACGGACACCCGGGTAAACTCGGAGCCGAACAGGTACGCGCCCGGGCTTAGCCCCCCCGCGCGCGCCACTAACTGCTCGAGAGTTTCGCCCGGCTGCACGCTGTACACACCCGCGTGCAGGAACTCGCCTTCCAGCCGCACCAGGCGGGTCTGCTGCTCCACCGGCACATGGATGTCGGCCTGCGAGAACACCGTTACCACGTCGCCCGGCTCGAGCGGGAGG